>JAXGUU010000035.1:0-17486 GCA_040774145.1 Anaerolineae bacterium | reverse complement strand
GGCGGAGATCCCGGCGGTGCGCGCCGACGTGGGCTACGTGCCGTTGGTCACGCCGACGAGCCAGATCGTCGGTTCGCAGGCCACGTTCAACGTGATGATGGGTCGCTACCAGATGGTCTCCAATGAGTTCAGGATGCTGCTGCGGGGTGAGTTCGGGCGGACGCCTGCCCCACCGAACCCGGAGGTCATCGCGCAAGTGCTGGGGACCGAGGATGAGCCGCTGCGCTACCGGCCCGCCTCCTACCTGCATCCGGTCCTGGAGGATGACCACGACCTGCCCTTCGTCCGCACCCACCGCGATCTACTGCTGCACCTGATGCTTAAACAACCGGCGGACGACTACCTCAAGGCCAAGTACGGCCTAGCCTGACCGGGGCTGAACCGCCTCGGTCGAAGGTCGCTTTGCGCACCGGGGTCGCAACGGGGGCACTCGCCGGCGTCACAGCACACCGTGCGTTCTGCTTGTCCCCTACCGGGGCGCAACACGAAGGGGGGAGGCTCTATGGCGCCGGCGTGCCGAAGTCGGCGATGAAGTAGTAGCCGCGCCCGTTGCCCGGCGCCACGCCGACGCCGACCTCCGTCAAGACGGTGCTCAGAATCGTACGCCGGTGCGGATCATTGGGCGGCGTCTCGTTCATCCACATCGCCATCGCGCGCTCAGGCGTCTCGTACCAGGCCCAGCACTCCGACCAGCGCACGGGGTTGTACCCCTCGCGGATGATGCGCTGCCGGTACGTCGAACCGTCGGAGCCGGTGTGGCTGCACCACCCCCGCACGTAGCAGTCGTCGGCGTGAAGCTGTGCAGCACGGGCCAGCGTCCCGTTCCACGCCAGGGCCGGTAGCCCGTGCGCCGACCGTTCGGCGTTGATCAGGCGGTAGATCTCGGCGGCAAGTGCAGCGGTGTCTGCCGGCGGCGGGGCCACGACGACCTCCGGAGAGGACGCCGGCGGTTCGGGCGCCACCTCGGGCTCCGCCACTTCGCTCACCCCAACGTCGACCTCGTCTTCGCCCTCGACCTGTGGCTCAACCGCCGCAGCACTCAAGGGCGCCGGCGTCGGGGGCACCGGGATGGCGACGGGGGCTGCAGGGGCCACGTTGGCGCTCGCCAACACCTCCGCGGGCCCGCCCAGCGGCAGGATGAGGGGCTGTCCCACCGAGAGGAAGTTGGCCTCCAGTCCCTGATTGGCTGCCTCCAGCTCGGTCAGGCTCAGGCTATAGCGAGCTGCGATCGCGCCCAACGTCTCGCCTGCGGCGACCTCGTGGACCACCCAGAAGCGCGAAGCGTGCGACCACGCCTGCGCCGCAGGGATCTCAAGGACCTGCCCGAGGCGTATGTTGGTGGCTGCTCCCAGGTCATTCTGCAGCTGAATCGCCGCCATCGGCACGTCGAACTGCATCGCGATGCCCAACAACGTGTCGCCGCTGACCACGGTATAGGCGTGGGCCGGCCCAGGCTCCGGCGCTCCGTCCGGAGCATCCGGCGCCCCGTCCGGGACATCCTCCGCCGTCTCGTCCAAAGCTGCCGTCAGCGCCGCAGCATCTTCCACAACCGGCTCGTCCGCTGACGGCGTCTCAAGAGTGAGCGTCATCGGCGCATCGGCAGCCGTGAGCGGGGCATCTGAGGGCTGAGGTCCGTCCACTGCCGGTGGCTGAAGGGTCGTTTCCGCGAGGTCGCTGAGCTCCTCGACGCGACCAAGGCCGGTCGCCGCTTGAGAGATCGAGGAAGCCGCGGCATCGGCGGGGAGCACAGCCTGCTCAGGATCCGGCGAGCAGCCTGCGACCAGCATCACCACCGCGACCAGCGCCAGGAGCGCCATCATGCGAATCACCGCCGCCCTGCGTGAGGGCAACGGTTCGGGCACCCGGGTCCCAGCAGGGCCGCCTGCCTGAACCCCGGAGCCGCTAACTCTAGCATCCATCATACTCCCCACTATACCCAGACACGGGCACACGACAAGCCGGCATCGGTTGCCATTCCTGACGCGATCCTTACAATATCCTTATGAACAAGAGACACGTGATTGCCTACACCGATGGCAGCGCGCTCGGTAACCCCGGACCGGGCGGCTATGGTGCCATTCTCCAACACGGGAACCATGAGAAGGAACTCTCGGGCGGCTTCCGCCGCACGACCAACAACCGCATGGAGCTGCTCGCCGCCATCGAGGCGCTGAAAGCGCTCAAGGAGCCATGCCACGTCACGCTGCACACCGATTCGCAGTACCTGGTCAACGCTATGACCAAGGGGTGGGCCCAGCGCTGGCGTCGCAACGGCTGGATGCGCAACAAGAAGGAGCCCGCGCTCAACCCCGACCTGTGGACCGAGCTGCTCGACCTCTGCGAGGTCCATGACGTGGACTTTGTCTGGGTCCGCGGTCATGCCGGCGACCCACGCAACGAGCGCTGCGACGCGCTGGCCAAGCAGGCTGCCGAGCTGCCGGACCTACCCCGAGACATAGGCTACGACTGAAAGGGAGGACTTCAGGATGACCTCGACCCAAGAGAACCGCAAGCTGATGAGAAGTGACCTATGGCTGGAGATGCGCGACACACCCACCGATCAGCAGCGTCGCCTTCCCCATCCGCCTGTTCAGGCACCCTTTTCCGACGCGCTGCCGCAGATCGATCTCACCCCGCCGGAGGCCTTCAGCATCGGCACGCTCTCCGTGCGCGAGGCCATCGCCCGGCGCCGCAGCCATCGCGCCTACACCGACGCCCCGCTCTCGCTCGAGGAGCTCTCCTATCTCGCCTGGGCCGCACAAGGGGTGCACGAAGTGTGGCGTGGGGGCATTGCGCTGCGCCGTACCGTCCCCTCAGCGGGCGCGCGCCATCCCTTCGAGAGCTACCTGGTGATCAACCGCGTCGAGGGGCTCGAAGCGGGGCTCTACCGCTACCTCTCCGTCGAGCATCGCTTGCTGCAACTCCGCACCGGCGCCGATCTGCCGGACGCGACCGCCGAGGCCTGTCACGGTCAGGGATTCGTCGCGCGCAGCGCCGTCACCTTCGTCTGGACCGCGATCCCCTACCGCACCGAGTGGCGCTACGCGGCGATGACGCCGAAGTTGGCCCTACTCGACGCAGGTCACGTCTGCCACAGCCTCTACCTGGCTGCCGAGTCGATCGGCGCCGGTGTCTGCGCCATCGCCGCCTACAATCAGGCCGCGATGGACGCCCTGCTCGGCGTGGACGGCGAGGACGAGTTCGCGATCTACGTCGCGCCCGTCGGCAAGGTATAACGACGGCGGGCCCGAGCGGCCTGCCGATCCCGAATCAAACCGGAGCCACACTTGAACGACGAAGATCAACGCGACGCCGCAGCTGCGGCGTCGCTCACGCTGGGGCAGATCGCCCAGACCTGGTGGCCGCTCGCCGTGAGCTGGCTGCTGATGAGCATCGAGGGCCCGGCCCACAGCGCCGTCGTTGCCCGCCTCCCCAACGCCGAGATCAACCTCGCCGCATGGGGCGGCATCGTCTTCCCCGTAGCCCTCATCATCGAGTCGCCCGTCGTGATGCTCCTCACAGCCTCGACGGCGCTGAGCAAAGACTGGGTCGCCTACCGCAGGCTGCGCACCATCGCGATCGCGTTGGGTGCCATCTTCACCGTGCTCCACGCCCTGGTAGCTTTCACGCCGCTTTACGACCTCGTGGCGCGGGATATCATCGGGGCGCCCGCGGACATCCTCGAGCCGGGCCGCCTCGGCCTGATGATCATGCTGCCCTGGACGATGGCCATCGCCTACCGCCGCTTCCAGCAGGGCGCGATGATCCGCTTCGGACAGACGCGAGCCGTCGGGGTCGGCACCGCTGTGCGGATGACGGCGAACGCCCTGGTCCTCCTCACCGGCTACCTGACCCGGCGCGTGCCGGGCATCGCGGTGGCGTCGGGCGCGGTCGCTATGGGCGTCATCGCCGAGGCGGCCTACGCCCACATCCGGGTGCAGCCGATCATCGAGCGCCAGATCCGCCTGGCGCCCCGCGACAGATCGCCTATGTCGACGCGCGCCTTCATCGGCTTCTATCTACCGCTGGCCCTCACCTCGCTGATCTCCTTCTTCGTCTCGCCCGTGATCAGCGCCACCATGAGCCGTATGCCCAACGCCCTCAACTCGCTGGCGGCATGGCCTGTCGTGAGCGGCTTCCTCTTCGTGCTGCGCAGCCCGGGGATGGCCTTCAATGAGGTCGTGGTGGCCCTTCTGGACGACGCGACGGCGTTCCGGCGGCTGCGGCGCTTCGCTACGTTCCTCGGCGCGAGCCTGGCGGTGCTCATGACCATCGTGATCGCGACGCCGATCTCCGCCGTCTGGTTCGAGAAGGTGATGGCCCTGCCGACCGAACTGCTGTCCATGGCGAACCTGGCTTTGGTGCTCGCGCTGCTGCTGCCGCCGCTGACGTTGCTCCAGAGCTGGTTTCAAGGGATGATCGTCAACAGCAAGCGCACGCGCGCCGTCACCGAATCGGTGATGCTCCATCTGGCGGTCACGATCCTGGTGACCGGCGCGGGCGTCGTCGCGCAGCGCTACGATGGCCTGCTGGTCGCCGCCGCCTCGCTCTCCATCGCCGGGCTGGCCCAGGTCGGCTGGCTCGGCTACCGCAGCCGCCCCGTCGTCAGGAGGCTGTCGACCCCAGCCTCATCCTAGCGGCGGTGCGCCGCAATGTAGTCCCAGTCGAGGTCGTAGCCCATCCCCGGCAGCTGCGGGACGGTGACGTAGCCCTCGTCGTCGAGCGGGTCGGGCAGCGACTTGAGATAGGGGGGCGGCGTGTTGCCGTCAACGCCCGGCGCCAGGAGGCCGCGCTCGTAGTATTCGCAGGTGTCCTCGCTCGTTGCACCTAGGATCTGCAGATTGCCGAAGCCGCTCATGTGGATCTCACACCGCACGCCATAGGCCTCAGCCACGGAGACCATCTTCTTCACGCCGGTGATCCCGCCGCGCAACACGTCGATGCGCGTCATATCCGCGGCCCCGCGCAGGATCCAATCGGCACGCGTATAGAGGCTGCCCGCGGCGATCTCGGGCGAGAGGACAGGAATCGCCAGCTCCTGCGACAGCTTCTGGTACGTGGCGACACGGTACTCGGGCATGGGATGCTCGTACCAGGCGAAGTCGAGCTTCTCAAGCTCGCGACCGACCCACAGGGCCTCCTCATAGGTACAGTAGGTCCCCCAGGGATCGAACATCAGCACCATCTGATCACCCACCGCCTCGCGAACGGCGCGGCAGACCTCCACGTCCTCCCGGACGTGGGAAGGCCGCCCCGGCACAGGCGCAAGCGTCGCCGGATCGGCGAAGTAGTAGGGGTGTATCTTGTAGGCGCGGTAGCCCTCGGACCGGCAGGCTACGGCATGGGCCGCGTAGGCCTCGGGCGTGCCCATATTCGGATAGGTGCTCGCGTAAGCTTTCACCCGGTCGCGGCAGCCGCCCAGGAGCTTGTGGATCGGCACGCCGAAGCTGCGCGCCTGCAGATCCCACAACGCCATATCGAGGGTGCTGAGGATGTTCTCGGGCACCTTGGCGACCCACATCCAATGCCAGAACTTCTCACGGTCGAAGGGATCCTCACCGACGAGCATCGAACGCGCCCGGCTCAGGAGCTGCGCCCGTTCATCGGGCAGCAAGCCGTCCTGATCGCCGTGCCCTGAGCCCCCCAGATAGTAGCCTTCGGCGCCCTCATCGGTGAGAATCCGAGTCAGCGTCTGTACCTTCATGCCCTCGCGGATCAGCCGGCCCTCGTGGAAGACCTCCCTGGGCACATCAAACGCGATGATCTCCACATCCGTGATCTTCATAGGCCTCTACCCTCCTGAACGTTCCCCTCACCACCCCGATCGCGCCGGCTAGCAAGCCGTCACAAGCACACCCAGGCAACCGCCCGTCAGGGGACCAGCAACACCTTGGCGACTGCTCCGGGGTCGCCTACCAGGCGCTCGAACCACGCCCTGCCCTCACTCAGCGGCGCGTCGACCACCCAAGGGCCCCCAACGACGGCGCCCTTGGCCAGCAGCTCGATCGCCTCGCGCACGTTGTCGGGCGTGTAGCAGAAGCTGCCCTGCACCGTGATCTCGTTGCGGATGATGTCCGCGATGGGCAGCTCGCTGACCTCCTCGTGCAGCCCGCTCAGCAGGACCAGCCCGCCGCGCTCGGTCGCCGCCACGCACTGCGCGCGCGTCACCGCCTTGCCCACGGCGTCGAGCGCGCGGCTCACCCCCTGACCGTGCGTCGCCTCGCGGACCTCCGCTACCACATCGTGCCGGACGGGGTTCAGCGTGCGGCCCCCCAGCTCTGCCGCCGCCGCAAGACGACCGGCATTGGTATCGGAGATGAAGACCCGCTCCGCGCCCCGCTGGAGCAGCACCTGTAACGTCAGCAGCCCGATGGCCCCGGCCCCGACGATGAGGAGTGTCTGACCCGACACATCGCCCATCAACTCGGCAACCCGCATCGCGCAGGCAGTCGGCTCGGTCAGCGCCCCCACCCTGAGGTCCATAGCCGGCGGCAGGGGAAAGACCACGTGCGCCGGGACGGCGACGTACGCCGCAAAGGCCCCGGGTCGGTGAGCACCCACCAGGCTCCGCGCCATGCACAGATGGTGCTGTCCCGCGCGACAGTGCCGGCACGTACCGTCATAGATCATCGGGTCGACCGTGACGCTGCTGCCCGGCCTCAAGTCCGGCGCCACGGCGGCTACATCGCTGCCCAGCCCCACGACCTCGCCAGAGAACTCGTGGCCCATGATCAGGGGCGGCACACGCAGCGCATTGTGCCCCAAATACCCGCTCAGCTCCGATCCGCAGATGCCGCAGTAAGCAACCCGGATCACCACCTCGTCGGGCGCCGGCTCCGGTCGCACGACGTCCCGTAGCGTCATCTCTCGCGGGCCCTCCCAGATCAACGCTTTCATCATCCCATCGCCTGTCGTGCCGTGCACCGCCGCCTCCTTATGGTTAGGTTCAAGCCGATTATGGGGAGGGGCCAGGGCTTTGTCAAACCGTGAACGCCGACGGAGATCGGTCGCACCCGACACAGCAGCGAGGCCGGAGCAGCGCTGCTCCGGCCTCGGTCTGCATCGGGTGAGCGAACGATCAGGGAGCGATGCCCACGGACGATCCGCTCTGGTTGGTATGGACCTGGTAGGTCCGCCCTTCTGCGGACAGGATCACCCGGTAGCCCGGCGTGATCACGGTGGCGCACATCTGACCCGGTTTCTCAATGCCCAGGCAGGCGGACGGCCACTCGACGTACTCGTACGACACCACACTGATCGAGGCCTCGGCGATGCCGAGGTGCCGAGCGAGTATGCTTCTGGCACTCACCACCGCCGCAGGGCCCTCAGGTGAGGCGGGCGTCTCGGGGACGCCGGCTTCAGGTTCTTCGGACATCTCGTCCTCCAAAGCGATGCGCGTGCCCTCGGCGTTAGAGCGCACGTTGTAGGGTTCACCATCGACCACCGCCACGACGCTGTAGCCCGGCGTGATCACCATCGCACACATCTCATCGTCCGCGGGCAGGCCCAGGCATGCATCGGGCCATTCCGTCGGCACCAGCTCATCGAGGCGAACGCTTTCGAGCTCGACCCCCAACGCCTGCGCGACCTGATCGCGGATCGCCTCCACCACCGCATCTTCCACCGTGACCAGCGCTGCGCTCGCTACCATATGCTCCAGCACGGGCTCGAGCTCGGTAAGCGCTGCCTGGTCGGGCGCCGACGCGAAGAAGCTGAATGCGCGCCGCACGCCACCCTGCACGACGGTGATGAGCACGTGCGCCTCGACAGCCTCGACGGAGGCCTGTTCGCCACCCTCTTCGGCGGGCGCAAAGACGTTGAGTGTCACACGGCGCCCCTCACCGAACGCGAGGTCGACGGGTTCCGACGAGACGACCTCCGACGGCGCGGGTAACACGACCGCCTCAGCCTCCTGCGGCGGCTCGAGCGCAGCCCAGATCACGCCAACCTGCTGCCCGGCCCCCGCTTCAGGCACCCAGCGCCAATCGGGCTCGAGACGATCCCAGCCACCCGGCACCTCGAAGCTCAGGCCGGCCTCAGGTACGTCAACCGTGACGTAGTCGAGGGGCGCATCGCCGTCCGGCGCATCGCCGTCCGGCGCATCGTCCTCCGGCACACCTACCGTCGGCGTCGGGTCAGCCGGCAGCGGCTCCGGTTCGGTCACCGACATCGTCGGTGTCGGCACGAGGTCGTCGCCCGCGCCATCCTGTGGGACCGGCCCACATGCCGCCAGCAACATGGCGGCGACAAGAAGCAAGCTACTCATAAAACGCAAGGCACGATAGTTCATGGTCTCCTCCTTCGGCGGCGTCGCCCCAGACAACGGGGGAGCTACCCTATCTAGTCGATCGACCCGGATCGGCCTATGGGATCCGGGCCGTTGCAGACTAAAGACGCGGCGCACGCCGAAAAAGTTCCATCAGGATGACGCCGATCGAGGCTGGTCGCAAGAGCGGACAGGAACTGCACGGCGGCTTGCCCGATGTGCTCGATCCGGTAGCCCCCCTCCTGGACGACCACGCAGGGAACTCCGAGCTGCCCGACGCGTCGGGCGACCTCGGCCCACCCCGTCATGGTGAGGTCGAACTTACCGATGGTGTCACCGCCCACCGCGTCGAGGCCGAGGGAGATCACCAGATAGGTCGGGGCGAACGCCGTGATCGCGCGCAACGCTTCGTCCAAGGCCCCGAGATAGCGCGCATCGTCGCAGTGGAGGGGTAACGGCAGATTGAGGTTGGTCCCCATCCCGGCACCAGCGCCCCGCTCGTCGGCATAGCCCCAGGCATAGGGGTAGTCAAGGGCCGGATCGGCGTGCAAGGAGACATAGAGAACCGCCGGATCGTCGTAGAAGATGGCCTGGGTCCCGTTTCCGTGGTGGTAGTCGAGGTCCAGGACGGCGACCGTGCTTGCCCCGACCGCGTCCATCGATGGAGCGGATGCTTGCACGAGATAGCGCGCGGCGATCGCGGCGTTGTTCAGGTAGCAGAAGCCGCCGTACTGATCACGCATCGCGTGGTGGCCCGGTGGGCGGCACAGGGCATACGCGCGGGCAGCGTCGCCGGCGCGGTGCACCAGCTCAGCAGCCGTCAGCGCCACCTGGGCGCTCCAATAGGCAGCCTCCCAGGTACCCGGCAGGATCGGGTCCTCATAGTCGTACGTGTAATAGTCCGCAAGGTCCGGGAACGCGGCAGGTCGCGAGACGGCGCGTCGCACGTCCACCTCAGTCCGCCGCGTCAGCAGCGGTCGCGGGCCCCCCATCGCCTCGGCATAGCGGTCATAGGCCGTCTGCAGATAGGCCACGTAGTCCGCCGTGTGGATCGCGAGCAGGGGCTCGAGACCATAGTCACAGGGCGCGATGATCGGTCCCAGCGCCGCACTCTCGATGCCCGCCCGCAGGGCCTCGGCGCGAGCGGGCACCTCCTGGCTCGGCAGACGCACGCCGTCGAGCCAGGCGTCGTCGGTGGCGTGGAGCCGATGGCGATCGGTGTAGACGGTGGGAACCATCACCGTAGAGCGAAGCGAGGTCGGCTGCCGGGCGAGGCGCCTACCCGAGACCGTACCGCGCCAGCGCCAGGTTGAGGATCTCGTTGATCAGCGTCTCGTAAGCCACGTTTTCAGCCCGCGCGGCGATCACCAGGTCGCTCACGATGGGGTTGACGCCGGGCAGCGTGTTGATCTCAACGAGGCAGGGATCACCCTCCGCGTCAAGACGAAAGTCAACGCGGCTGACATCGAGCCCACCGATGGCCTCAAAGGCGGCAACCGCGAGCTCATCCAGGCGTGCCCGGAGCGAGGCAGGGATGTCGGCAGGGCAGAGGTAGCCCGGCGCCTCGTCGGACGTGATGGCGTATGACTTGGCCTCGGCATTGTAGATGCCGCGCACCTGCCCCCGACCCGTATCGATCTCAAGCACCGGGAAGACATGATATCCGCGGTCATCATACCATCCCGGGATGGGCCCGGCGTGCATCGCCCGCCCCGGAAACCGGCGGTTGCCCACAAGGCCCACCGTGAACTCGCGGCCCGGCAGGTAGCTCTCCACGAGAGCCGATTGGTGATAGGTCGCGATCACCCAGCCGACCTGGTGACGCAGGGCCACCTCATCGTGAACGATCGAGTCGCCGTTGATACCCATACCGGATCCTTCGCGCGCCGGTTTGACAAAGAGGGGGAAGGCGAGGGCCGGGTCAAGCGGCGCATCGGCGGTGTCAAAGCACTGGAAAGGTGCCGTCGGCAGCCCGTGATCGCGCCAGATGCGCTTCGTCATCGCCTTGTCCAGCGAGATCGCGTGCGTGAGCACCTTGGACGCCGTGTAGGGCACACCAAGCATCTCCAGCAGTGCAGGGACGTGCGATTCCCGCGCATCTCCGCGCAGCCCCTCGGCGATGTTGAAGCAGATATCGGGCCGGACAGCGCGCACGCTGTCCGGCAATGACGCATCAGCCTCCAGGTATGTCACCGTGTGCCCCGCCTCACTCAGGGCACGCTGAATACCCTCAACCGTCTCCTCAGCATCATACTCGGCAAGCGCGTCGGCGGGCGCGTCATCCGGCGCAGGGACCCTGTGCTTCCGGTTGGCGACGACGGCTATCCGCAGGGAGCTTCGCGGCTCAGACATGGGCGAGCTCCTCTATCGGCGGAGCGACCTCCTGCGGAGGATCCTCAAGCGCTGTCTCATCACGATGATGGGTGCCATCCCAGCCCTCGGGCGCCACGCGATGGTGCCGCCCCGCCAGCAGACCTGCCACGCCGTCCTGGCCCTGAACGTCTTGCCGCGAGCGGCAGTAGGCACATGTCGCCGGATCGTGAGAGCGGTAGTCGGTCGGCTGGGTATACGCCGTGATGAACCCCTCGTAGTTGCGCAGCACGACCTTGCTCTCGGACATGCTCAGCAGGTAGTTGGGCAACAGGGGCACCTTGCCCCCACCCTCAGGCGCATCGATCACGAAGGTCGGGATCGCGAACCCCGACGTGTGGCCGCGCAGCGCCTCCATGATCTCCAAGCCCTTGGCGACCGGCGTGCGGAAGTGGCCCGCGCCGTGGACCAGATCGCACTGGTAGAGATAGTAGGGGCGCACGCGATGGCGCACGAGCGTGTGCACCAGAGCCATCATCACATTCGGGCAGTCGTTGATGCCTGCTAGCAGCACGGACTGGCTCCCCAAGGGAATGCCGGCGTTGGCGAGGCGGGCCAGGGCCTCCCCCACCTCGGACGTGACCTCCTGGGGATGGTTGATGTGGATGTTCATCCAGAGAGGATGGTAGCGGGCCAGCATCTCCGTGAGTTCCGGCGTGATCCGCTGGGGCAGGAAGATGGGGACCCGCGTGCCGAGGCGAATCACCTCGACGTGGGGAATCTCGTGCAGCCGCGAAAGCAGCCGCTCCAGCACAGCCTGCGGCAGCGTCAGCGGGTCGCCGCCCGAGATAAGGACGTCGCGGATCTCAGGCGTCGCCGCAATGTAGGCGAGCTGACGCTCATAGTCCGCCGAGCTTTGCGTCCGGTGTGCATCTCCCACCAATCGGCTGCGCGTACAGTACCGGCAGTAACCGGCACACTGCGTCGTGACCAGCATCAGGACCCGATCGGGATAGCGGTGAACCAGGCCCGGAACGGGCGAGTGCGCGTCCTCACCCAACGAGTCGATCATCTCTGCTTCAAAGGGGACCAGCTCGGCGCTGGTGGGGATCACCTGACGTCGAATAGGGCAATTGGCATCGTAGGGGTCCATCAGAGCGGCGAAATACGGGGTCACATCGACACGAAAGCGCCCGGGGGCCGACAGACCGTCGATCTCCTCGGGCGTCAACTGAATAAGGCGGGCGAAATCCTCCACGGTGTGGAGCCGGTGCGTCATCTGCCAACGCCAATCGGCCCACTGCGCCGGTGGCACATCCTCCCACGGGAAGGGAGGCACTGCTCGACCTGCCCCTGGGGGCTCCTTTGCTCTTCGCTCTGACAACGTATCCATGGATTCTGTCTCTTCTCCCTCTGTCGAGATTCGTTACGCTTGGGTCGGGCAACCCATGC
Source organism: Anaerolineae bacterium (assembly GCA_040774145.1). Lineage (GTDB taxonomy): Bacteria > Chloroflexota > Anaerolineae > B4-G1 > SLSP01 > PWVB01. The sequence goes on along the minus strand of JAXGUU010000035.1, from coordinate 5,458 downwards.
GGCAGCGTCGGCGGCGGGTCTCTTGGTTAGGGACACGACGGAGCACAGTGCATCGGATCCGACTCAGTCGCTAACTATACCTGAGCTCGTGTCTGTGAGATCGGACCGACGACGCATCTCATCCGCGACAAAAGTGCAATCTTCACGGCGCCCATGCCTACGTCAAATGACGTAGGCATGGGCGCCCCCAAGGCGGGATGGCAGGTTTGACACAGAAAGCGCACACCTATCATCGCCTTTGTATGCACGTATCACGGTTTTTGAACGCAGCGTCCCTATAATTCAAGCCGTCTTGAGGGCAACGCCGCAGCATGTGGATCTCAGGACAGAACCGTGTCGAAGATATCAGGAGGCGATTTCGAATGGCAGTCAACACCATCTGCCCGGCTTGCGACGAGACCATCATCTTGAACGCTACGCCCAAGTTGGATCAAAAGGTACGTTGTCCCCACTGCCGCACCGACCTGATCGTCGTTGAGGTCGAGCCCGTCGAGCTAGACTGGGATGACCTTGAGGACGACTGGGATGATGACGACGATTGGGATGACGACGAGGACGACGACGAGGACTGGTAGCACGTCGCCGATCAGACAACAAGCGCGCCGCGGGGCGCCGGTTGGCCCCCCGCTGCTCTGTGTCTCATCACGACTCGTCGCGATCCAGATGCGCGAGACCCTCCCGGAGCGCATAGAGCGCCGCCTGGGTGCGGTTGGCCAGATGCAGCTTGCTGAGGATGTTGCTCACGTGCGTGCGCGCGGTGCGCTCGCCGATGTAGAGCCGCTCGGCGATCTCCTCGTTGCTCAGCCCGCGCGCCACCAGCCGCAGCACCTCCATCTCGCGCTCTGTCAGCGGTTCACGGGTCGGCGGCAGGTCCGAGGGACGCTGCAGCTCCTGGATGAGCTTGCGGGCCACCAACGGATGCATCGTCGGCGTACCTGCGTGGATGTCCCGAATCGCCCGGAGCAGGGCTTGCGGTGAGGTGTCCTTGAGCAGATAGCCGAGGGCGCCCGCTTTGATCGCCGGGAAGACCTGTTCATCCTCGGCGAAGCTCGTCAGGACCAGGACGCGCACCTCCGGTAGGGCCTCTTTGATTCTGGCGATCGCCGTGATGCCGTCCATCCGCGGCATGACCAGGTCCATCAGGATCACGTCGGGGCACAGGGCCCGCGCCTTCTCCAACGCCTCCTGCCCATCCGCTGCCTCCCCAACCAGCTCGATGCCCGGCTCGGTGCTCATCAGCCAGCGCAGCCCCTCACGCACAATGGCGTGATCGTCCACCACGAGGACACGAATGGGGTCAGCCATGGGACGCCTCCCGTGCCATGAGCGGGGAAGCGGGCAAACTCGGCACCGGCAGCGCCACACCGACCGACGTCCCTTCGCCACGATGAGTGCGGATCGTCAGCTGACCGCCCAGCTTCGCGACGCGCTCGCGCATGCTCGTCAGGCCCAGGCCCCCATCATCCAGTGACTCAGGATCGAAACCGGCTCCGTTATCGGTCACGTTCACCTCCAGCATCCGGTCCTGACCGGGCGCCCCGTCTGTACAGCGGATATGCACCGTCACAGCGGTGGCGGCGGCATGCTTCAAGGCGTTGTTGAGCGCTTCCTGAATCAGATGGTACAACTGCTCCTCGAGGGCCGGCAACAGCTCCAGCTGCCCCTCGACCACCAGTTGAGCGTCGACGCCGGCCCGTCGCTCGACCGTCTCCAGACGCTGGCTCAGCGCGCGAACCAGGCCCTCGCGCCGCAACACGGTCGGTCGCAACTCATAGACCAACAGGCGCATCTCCTTCAGCGCCTGCTGCCCGATCTCGCCCAATCGCGTGGTCGCCTGCTCCACCTGCGCTAGGTCCCCGCTCGCGGCCAAGCGCCGCGCCGCCTCCGCCAACAGCGTCAGGCTGTAGAGTGACTGGGTCACCGAGTCGTGCAGGTCGCGTGCCAGCCGACTGCGCTCCTGAAGCACAGCAGCGTGCTCGGCCCTCAGCCGCAACTGCGCGTTTTCGATCGCCAGGGCAGCCTGCGAGCCGAAGGTCACGGCCATCGACAGATCGGTCGGCAGCACAGCGCGCCGGGCCTCGAAGTAGAACCCCAAGGTGCCATAGGCGGCGTCCTTCATCACCAAGGGCACGCTGAGCAAGCTGCGGTATCTTCGCCCCAGGGCCACGCACCAACTGCGCGCAGCCTCGGGGACCGCCGGATGGGTCGCCGCACGCACGAGCCCCTCGGCATCGAGGTCGTCGACGCCAAGGGGTTCGCTACTGAGAATCAACCGATCGAGGGTCTCGTGACCCAGGCCTCCGCCCGCAAGAAGGGGAAGCTCGGTCATCGGCGGGATGTCGTCCGGTAGCCCCGAACTCGCCTCAAGTACCACCCTCTGCTGATCCGGTTGGTGGTGATAGAGAACGCACGCCTGAGCCTCGAGCAGGCCCCGTCCCTCGGCGACGAGGTAGTCCAGAATGCCCTGCAGCGTCCGGTCTGAGTTGAGCATCACGAGGATCGCGCGCAACTCCGCCAGCAGGCGTAACATCGCGCCCCCTTCGGGCGCCACCTCCGGATGCTTAACGACCAATGTCGGGAAGATCCTCCGGATCGTAGTCAAGCGACGTGCCGAACTCGCCGTCCGAGAAGAGCTCGGCAGGCGCCTTGCGCCCCCGGTCCCGGGGCTCGTCCGCCGACAGGCCGACCGGGGTCAGGTTCACGATATCGTGATCATCCGGAATGCCCAGCACCGACCTGACCTTGGCGGCGTCATAGGCCCCGATCCAACAGGTGCCGTAGCCCAGGCTCGTGGCAGCCAGGATCGCATGGTCGAGAACGATCGCGCCGTTGACCTTGCCCTCTCCGGGCAACACAACCATGCAGAGGATCACCGGCGCCTGCGCCATCCACATCTGCCCGTTGCAGGCCTCCGCTGTCCGACGGCGAAGATCGGGATCGCGCACGACCACCATCCGCCAGTTTTGGCGGTTGGCGCCCGTGGGCGCCCGGCGCGCCGCCTCCAGAATCAGCTTGAGGTCTTCCTCGGGTAGCTCAACGTCCTGGTACTTGCGAACACTCCGTCGCGTCCACAGCGTTTTGAGCGTCTCGTTGGTCATAGCCACCTCCTGGTATCGTGTTGCGTGGACCCTCACCGGACCGAATCAGGACCACCATCGAGGAAAGAGAGGACCCACAAGGGTTGTCGATGTGGACTATGGTAGCACAGCTGCTCAGAGACACAATGACCACGGCCCCGACAGCGTCCCTCAATCGCTCCCCGCAGCCCTGCCGAAGCGCGTCATCGCGATCGCCCCGAAAAGGGTCGTGAAGCCCAACAACACGGCGACGTGGGGCATGATCTGCATCACCGACGCCTGCCGTACCAGCAAGTCGGTGTAGGCGCGCATCGCCCACGTGGAGGGCAGGATCTGGACGACCTGCCGGTAGAGGGGAGGCGCCACCTCCAAGGAGAACCAGGCGCCCCCGAGCGCTGCTAAGGTCAAGGCCAGACCGACCACGAGGCTGTTCGCCTGACCCGGCGTCTTGACGAAGGTCGCCAGCAGCATACCCAGGCTGGACGTCGCCAGGGCAAACGCGAACGAGACCACTGCCAACGCGAGCGGATCGCGGCCCCACGTGACCCCGAAGAACACCTGGCCCACCACAATCAGCAGCGTCATCTGCACCAGGCCGAGAAACAGCCGCGCGAGCCACTTCCCACCTAGCACGGTCGCGCGCCCGACCGGCATCACGAGCATCCGGCGCAGGGTCCCCCCCTGCCGCTCGCTCACCAGGACCTCAGCCGCGCCCAAGAGCGTGATCTGCACCCACGTCACCAACTGACCGGCGGAGGCCTGTTCGATGCTGGACATCGCGTCGCGGCTCTCGGCGATCAGAACCTCCTCAGGCCAGCGTACCTCGGGGACGACGGGAGGATTTGCCGTCGTCGCCAACACCTCGCCGACGAGCGAGGCTAAGGCGGCGTGCGCCTCATCGGTCGTCTCGAGAAGGCCGGTCGCGCGTGCCCGATCCAGGCCTGCATGCACCACCTGGGCTGCGCCCCCGACGCGCCCGCTCGCTGCCATCACCGCCTGTTCGACAGCGACGCTCGTGCTGCTGTTGGCCACGGTGTGCAGCGTCAACGATGCCACCTCGCCTGCCACCAACCGCGCCGAGAAGTCCGCCGGAACTTCCAGACCAAGCGCCGCCTCAGGCAGCACCTCGACCTCCTGAGGCTGCAGGTTAGCCTCGACCAGGGCGCCCAGCAACGCCTCAACGAGGGGTCCTCGATCGTCCAGACGGACGTAGATGGGGATGAGAAGCTCCTCGACAGCCCCCTCCCCCGGCTGCATGCCCCGCAGGCTCGTCCCCACAGCCGCCGTGAAGAGGATGGGCATCAGCAGGAAGAAGACCCACGACATGCGGCTGCTGAACTCGTTGAGAAACTCGATCCGCACCATCGCCAGGAGCTTGCGCATGCGCCTCTCCCTAACTCAGCCGCCGCCGGAAGCCCACCAGGGCGACGGCATAGGTGACCGCCGCCAGCGCCAGCGTGCCCCCGAGCTGCGGTAGGATCTCCGCCAGGCCCAGGCCCGACTGCAGGCGCGAGAACAGCTCGATGCCCCATGCCTGGGGCGTCACCAGGCTCAACAGCTGCACCCAGTCCGGCAGTCCGGCTCTCGGGAAGAAGGTGCCCGACACCGCCGCGCCCACCAGGGTCACCGCCGATCCGATGGCGCCGGCCTGCCACGTCGTCCTCGCCCACGCGGAGATCATCGCGCCGACGCCGGAGGCGCTCAACACCAGGACGGCAAGCGCGATCGGCACCGCCGGCAGCGCCCCCCAATAGGCGCCCATCAGGCTCGTCGCCAACCAGAGGATGACCATCTGAAGGAAACCGGTCAGCATCGTCCCCGTCATCTTGCCCAGGAGCACCGACAGCGCGGGCACCGGCGCCACGAGTAGCCGTGGTAGCGTCCCGGCACTGCGCTCGGCGAGCAGCGTGCGTCCCCCCGTGGTCACCGCGAACATCAAGAAGAGCACAGCCATGTTGACGGCGGTATAGCTGATCCAATCGAAGGTCCGACCGCTACCGGACACGACCTCCAGATCGATCGGATGTGCGTACGTCGCGGGGCCGCCGTCCGGCATCAGCTGGGTCTCCGTCGTCGGCATCCCTCCCCCATCAACCGGTGCGTGATCCGCGTCCGGCGGCATCGCCGCGAGCCGCTCACTGACCAGGGCCGTGCCCCGGACCTGCAGGTTGAGCGACTCGATCCCCTGGCGGATCACGCTCTTGATGATCGCCGTGCTGATGCGATAGGTCGGACTGGCGTAGATCTCGACGGCCGCCGCGGGTGCCTCAATGTCGGCGCCCGCCTCGCCTGACGGACTCATGCGCTCGGTGAAGTCGGCGGGGATGATGACCAGCGCAGCCACTTCATCCGCCTCCACCTGCGCACGCGCCGCCGCCTCG
>JAXGUU010000034.1:0-17718 GCA_040774145.1 Anaerolineae bacterium | reverse complement strand
CATCATGCCCTACGTGATGGCGCAGGGCTTCTGGGAGTGGGAGCCGATCATGAAGCCGGCCCACTTCCTCAAGCAGTATCACCCTGACTACGACGGCCAAGCAGGCGATGCCGGCTATACCGAGCTCGACCTGATGGATCGCTTTGTCGAGACCCCGGGCTATCCCACGCTGATGGCGTGGTACCTGAAGGAGTACACGCCCGGCGAGACCTGGCTGCTGGAGCGCAACCCCTACTACTGGAAGGTCGATACCGAGGGTAACCAGCTGCCGTACATCGACGCCATCCGCGTCGAGCTGGTGCAGGATGAGCAGGTGCGCACACTGCAGATCGCTCAGGGCCGCTATGACATCACCTTCCGCGGCACGGAGGATCCCACGCAGATCCCGCTGCTCAACGAGAACGCGGCTGCAGGCGACTTCCGCATCGTCCCCGGCTGGATGAACGGCGCGGGTGCGTGGCCCGGGTTGATGATCAACCAGGACTATCACAAGGATCAGGACTACGACCCGGATGCTGAGGATCCGATCGATGTCGAGATCCGCGAACTCCTGCGCAACCAGGACTTCCGCATCGGCCTATCCCACGCGATGAACCGCCAGCGCGTCCTCGACGTCGTCTGGGAGGGCATCGGCGACATCAAGAACTTCACCATCAGCCCGCAGTCGTGGCACTTCGCGAGCCCCGAAGGTCAGGAAGTCTTCGAGCGGTGGGCCAATGCCTACGTGGCATTCGATCCGGACCTAGCCGCGGAGCACTTCGACGCAGCCGGCTACGTCGATGCCGATGGCGATGGCTGGCGTGACCTGCCCAGCGGAGAGCCCTTCACCTTCATCATCGACCTCACCGACTGGGGCCAGGAATCGCTGAACACAGCCTTCGTCGAGGTCTATCGGCAGAATCTGGAGGATGTGGGCGTGCGGGTGCTGATCAACAACGTGATCGGACAGCCGGATGCAGGCATCCGCGGCGACTACGGCCTCTACATGGCCAGGACGGCACACGCGTCTGAGCTCGACCTGTGGACCTATCCTGACTGGATCTTCCCCGTCCGCGGTGGTGGGGGCGAGGGCACTCGCGCCTTCCCGATGGCCGGCGCGTACTACCGCACCGGCGGCGAGGAAGGTTGGGCGCCCGAACCCGGCAGCGCTGCAGCCCGACTTCAGGACATCTACCGCAGAGGCCTGAACGAGGCCGATGAGCAGCGGCGTCACGAGCTGGTCTGGGAAGCCGTGGATGTCTACGTGGAGCAGGGCCCCTTCATCCTGGGGGCAACCGGCGATCAGCCACAGCCCGTTGTGGCCAAGAATTACATGCGCAATATCCAGGAGTACGGTGTGCTCGGACCTTGGGCACCCGCCAGCCCCGGCAACATCCATCCCGAGCAGTGGTGGATGGATAAGTAACTCCGGGCTCTCCCCTCTGGCGGGCGGCATCTGCCGCCCGCCAGAGCACACCCGGCTGAACGTACGCACGAGAGCGTGGAACCGACCCGGTGTTGAGCGTGCCGGGTGTCGCCGCTGTCTAGGTGAACAGCCTCGCGCCGCCGGCTGGTGAGGGATGCTATGGCGACTCGCCGCGGCACATCGCCGTAACGAGTCAAGGAAGTCCGATGGGACATCCAAGGAGGTAGACGTGTTATCGTACATCGCACGACGTCTGTTATACATGGTCATTATGGTCGTGCTGGTCTCCTTTGTCAGCTTCATCATCATTGAGTTACCCCCGGGTGACTTCCTCACGCAGAAGCTGCAGGAGCTCCAGGCGCGCGGCGACCGGAGCGCACAGGATCGGATCGAATCCTATCGCATCCGCTACAAGCTGGACCAACCTCTTATGGTGCGCTACTGGAACTGGGTCAGCAACTTCGTGAAGGGCGACTTCGGCGAGTCCTTCCAGTTCGAGCGACCGGTCAGGGAGATCATCGGTCAACGTATCCTCATGTCGGTGATTCTAGCGCTGTCGAGCATCCTCATCATCTGGTGCTTGGCCATCCCCATCGGCGTCTACTCTGCCACACACCAATACTCCCTCGGCGACCAGGTTATCACCACGCTGAGCTTCCTCGGCTTGGGGATGCCGGGCTTCCTTCTGGCTCTCCTGGTGCTCTTCTTCGCGATGATGGTGCTGAGGGTGGAGGTCGGTGGGCTCTTCTCACGCGAGTTTGTCGACGCCCCGTGGAGCTTTGCCCGGGTCATCGACCTGCTCAAGCACCTATGGATCCCGGCCCTGATCAGCGCGGTGACGGGCACGGCAGGCCTGGTGCGCCTGATGCGCGGCAACCTGCTGGACACGCTGGGTCAACCCTTCGTGGAGGCGGCGCGCGCCCGCGGGCTCAAGAACCGCGCCGTGATCTGGAAGCACGCCGTGCGGGTCGCCATCAACCCGCTCGTGGTGATCCTGACGGCTGACTATCTGCCCGGCGTTATCGCCGGCGATGCGTTGGTCGGCACCGTGCTCAACCTGCCGACGCTGGGCCCCCTCTTCGTTCGCGCGCTCCAGGTGCAGGACATGTACCTGGCGGGCACGATCCTGGTGTTCACCGTCCTGCTGACCATGATCGGCATCCTGGTCGGCGATCTCACGCTGGCTGCGCTCGACCCGCGCATCCGCCTGGACTGAAAGGGAGGGTGAGACGATGACAGAGCTACAGCCCCTGGTCGCAGAGGAAGCACCCGAGCCTTCAGCAACGCCTCAGCCCGCCGGGAAACAGCAGCAACTCAGCCAGGCGTACTGGAGCCTGGTCTGGTGGAAGTTTAAGAAGAACAAGCTGGCGATCGTGGGGGGGATCATCCTGATCCTCTTCTACTCGATCTGCGGCCTGTTCGCTGAGTTCTTCTCGCCGTACCTGGTCAACAGCCAGTCCGACCACCTTGAGGCGCGACCCCAGCCGCTTGTCTTCAAGAACGTGGATGGTCAGTTCAGCCTTCGGCCCGCCGTCTATGGCCTGGATGTGGAGCTCGACATCGTGGCGAGGACACGAACGTGGGTCGTGAATGAGGAGAAGATCTATCCCATCTCATTCTTCGTCAAGGGGGAGCCCTACAAGCTATTGGGGCTGATCCCCAGCCGCGTCCATCTGTTCGGCATCGACACCGAGAAGCATCCCGACGGCACCGTCTTCCTGTTCGGGACCGACCGCATTGGGCGCGACGTTCTCTCACGCATCATCTACGGTGGACGCCTGTCGCTCCTGCTGGGGCTCCTGGGCCAGAGCCTCACATTACTCCTCGGCATGGTGATGGGCGCGATATCCGGCTACTACGGGGGCTTCACCGACGTCTTGGTGATGCGCCTCACGGAGTTCGTGGGCGCCTTCCCGCAGATCCCGCTCTTTATGGCCTTATCGGCGGCTATCCCGCTCACGTGGTCGCCGATCATCGTCTACTTCATGCTCACGCTCATTCTCGTCTTCATCAACTGGGGCACGTTGGCACGTCAGTTCCGCGGGCTCATCCTGTCCCTACGCGAGCGGGAGTACGTCCTAGCAGCGCAGAGCGCCGGCGCGAGCGACCGACGGATTATGTTCCGCCACCTGCTGCCCGGCACGCTCAGCCATGCCATCGTCACCGCCACCCTGATGATCCCCGGGATGATTCTGTCAGAGACGGCACTCAGCTGGCTGGGACTGGGCCTGCGTCCCCCGCTGACCAGTTGGGGCGTCCTGCTCCAGGAGGTCAGCACGGTCCGCGCCATCCGCTTCGCGCCTTGGTGGTTGATCCCTGTTCCGTTCATCATCCTAGCTGTCCTGGCGTTCAACATGCTGGGGGATGGCTTGCGGGACGCGATGGATCCCTACGGTGGGCGGTAAAGGAGAAAGCAATGGCAGAACCGCTACTTGAGATCAAAGACGTACGCGTGGACTTCGAAGTGCGGGACGGCACGGTTCACGCTGTAGATGGCGTGACCTTTACTGTCAACCGGGGAGAGACGCTGGGCGTGATCGGTGAAAGCGGGTGCGGGAAGTCCGTAACCGCAAAGGCCACGATGCAGATGATCCCGAAACCCGGCAAGATCACCACCGGGGAGATCCTCTACTACCGGCGGAGCAAGTTCGAGCCCGACAAACCCGTCGAGGTGGTGGACATCACAAGCCTGCATCCGGACGGTGACGAGATACGGACAATCCGGGGCGGCGAGTTCGCGATGATCTTCCAGGAACCGATGAGCTCTCTGACACCCGTCTACACCATAGGAACGCTGATCGGCGAGGCGCTGCACCTGCACAGGTTGGTGCCGGTGAAGGTCGGCGAACACATGGCACAGCAAATCATGAAGTACCGGCCCGTGACGAAGGAAGAGGCCCGCGAGATCAGCATCGACATGCTGCATAAGGTGGGGATGCCCAAACCCAGTGAACGCGTGGATGCCTATCCGCACCAGCTCTCCGGTGGGCAACGGCAGCGAGTGATGATCGCCATCGCGCTGTCCTGTGAGCCGTTCATGCTCATCGCGGATGAACCGACGACCGCCCTCGACGTCTCAATCGAGGCGCAGATTCTGGATATCATGCGGGAGCTTCAGGAAACGGTGGACATGTCGATCATGTTCATCACCCACAACCTGGGCGTCGTCGCCGAGATGGCGCGCGAGATTGTGGTGATGTATATGGGCAAGCAGGTCGAAAAGGCCGAAACGGTGAAGGTCTTCTACGAGGCCAAGCACCCTTATACCCGCGCCCTACTTCGCTCGATCCCCAAGGTGGGCAAGCGCACGGGTGCCCGTCTGGCCTCAATCAAGGGCATGGTCCCCGACCCCTTCAGCCTGCCTTCAGGCTGCGTCTTCCATCCGCGCTGCCCCGAGTTCATGCCCGGCAAGTGCGATCGCATCGAGCCGAGCTGGATTGAGACCGAGCCCGACCACTGGGTGCGCTGCTTGCTCTACGAGAACGTATAGGAGGTGGGGAACATGACCGAGTCAATACAGGCCAGAGATGACACGATCCTATTGGATGTGCAAGGGCTGAAGAAGTGGTTCCCCATCCAGAAGGGACTGCTCAGGAAGGTTGTCGGCCACGTGAAGGCCGTGGACGATGTCAGCTTCTACCTCCGCAAGGGTGAAACCCTGGGCCTGGTCGGGGAGAGCGGGTGTGGAAAGACCACCGCGAGCCGTACGGTGATCCGGCTCTACGAGCCCACCGCCGGGTCCGCGCACTACAGAACGCGCGCACTCTCACCCGACGGCAGCGAGCAGTTCGTCAACATCTTCGATCTCAACAAGGAGCAGATGAAGCTCATCCGTCGCGAGATGGCGATGGTCTTTCAGGACCCCATCAACTCGCTGAACCCGCGGATGTCCATCTTCGATATCGTGTCGGAGCCGATGGTTATCCACGGTATGCGGATCGGATCGGAGATGGAAGAGACCGTCACTAGCCTGCTCGAGCGCGTGGGCATGCGCAAGGAGCACGTTCGCCGCTATCCCCACGAGTTCTCAGGCGGGCAGCGGCAGCGCATCGGCATCGCGCGCGCCCTCTCGCTCAATCCGAAGATCATCTTCTGCGATGAGCCGGTCTCGGCGCTCGACGTCTCCATCCAAGCACAGACGCTCAACCTGCTTCAGGATCTGCAATCGGACTTCGATCTAGCCTATGTCTTCGTCGCACACGACCTGAGCGTGGTGCAGCACATTTCGGACCGGGTGGCGGTGATGTACGTAGGGAAGATCGCCGAGATGGCCCAGTCTGACGCGCTCTACAACGAGCCCCTGCACCCTTACACCGAGGCGCTGATGTCGGCGGTGCCCAAGCCCGACCCTCTCTATGAGTCGAAGCGCATCGTTATGCAAGGCGACGTAGCGGATCCCGCCAATCCCCCTCCCGGCTGCTATTTCCATCCGCGCTGTCGCTATGCCCAAGACATCTGCAAGACGAAGGAGCCCGAGTTTCGCGAGCTTAAGCCGGATCACTTCGTCGCGTGTCACTTCGCTGATACCCTGAAGCTGCAGGGCGTGTAAGCATCTCTCCCGACGCGACCCCGTACACCTGGAGGTAACAATATGGCAGAACTGAAGGCGATCGTTGAGGTTTTGGAGCGGACACCACTCTTCCGCGGTCTTCGACCGCGTCAGCTCGAGGGACTCGCCAAGCGCTTTGTGGAGCGCTCGTATGCAGCCGGACAGGCTATCGTCAAACAAGGCCAAGGCGGAGAGGGTTTCTTTATCGTCGTGAGCGGCAAAGCCGAGGTGGTCCACACCCGTGCCGACGAGACGACGGTCGTCCTGAACTACCTCGAACCGGCGCAGTTTTTCGGCGAGATGGCTTTGTTAGCCGAGACGCTGCGCACAGCCTCGGTCGTGGCAACGGAGCCGACCCAGTGCATCGTCCTCACCCGCTGGGACTTCCTGAGCGCACTGCGAGCCGATGCGGACATGGCCGTGGCCGTCCTTCAGGAGCTCGCCGCACGCTTCACCCGCGTCCTAAGCACGATGTGATAGCGCAGCCTGACCCACGCCGCATCCTCTCGGCAGCCCTATGGAGACACGTGGGTCACGTCACCAAGCAACATCAGCAAGCGCGGGGCGAAGGCCCCGCGCTTGCCTATGAATGAGAGGAGGTCTGCCCGTGAACACAGAAAGGCTACTCTGGTGGCAGAAGGGTGTGATCTACCAGATCTATCCGCGTTCGTACCAGGATAGCAACGGCGACGGCATCGGCGATCTGCCGGGCATTGTCCGGCGCCTCGACTACATCCGGGATCTTCGCATCGACGCGGTTTGGCTCTCCCCCATCTATCCCTCACCGATGCACGACTTCGGATACGACGTCGCAGACTACACCGGGATCCACCCGATGTTCGGGACGATGCGCGACTTCGATCGACTGCTGGACGAGGTCCATCGCCGCGATATGAAGCTGATCCTCGATCTGGTGCCCAACCATACGTCGGACGAGCACCCTTGGTTTGTCGAGAGCCGCAGCAGCCGCGATAACCCGAAGCGGGACTGGTACATCTGGCGTGACCCGGCGCCGGATGGCGGCCCCCCGAACAACTGGAACAGCTTCTTCGGCGGCCCCGCCTGGACCTACGATGAGGTGACCGAGCAGTATTACCTGCACCAGTTCGTGACCCAACAGCCAGAGCTCAACTACCGCCATCCCGAGGTCCGCGCGGCGATGCTCGACGTGATGCGCTTCTGGCTGGACAAGGGCGTGGACGGGTTCCGGATCGACGTGATCTGGCTGATGATCAAGGATGAGGCACTCCGCGATAACCCGCCCAACCCCGACTGGGACGGCAAGAACCCTCACGACAGCCAACTCCATCTCTACAACGCCAATCTTCCGGAGGTGCACGACCTGATCCGCGACATGCGCGAGGTCCTGGACGCCTACGACGAGCGGATGATGGTGGGCGAGATCTACTTGCCGAACGAGGAGCTCGTGACCTACTACGGCAGGGACTTCGACGAGTGCCACCTGCCCTTCAACTTCAAGTTGATCCTGACCCCCTGGCAGGCCCAGGCGGTCCGCGAGGTCGTGGACGCCTATGAGGCAGCCCTGCCGGAGGGTGCGTGGCCCAACTGGGTGCTCGGCAATCACGACCAGCACCGGGTCGCCACGCGCGTGGGCCCCGACCAAGCCCGGGTCGCACAGATGCTGCTGCTGACCTTGCGCGGCACGCCCACGTGCTACTACGGCGATGAGATCGGGATGGAGAACGTGAGGATCCCGCCAGCGTTCATCCAGGACCCACCGGCGGTGAACCAGCCCGAGATCGCCGACATCGTGGGACGCGATCCGGAGCGAACCCCGATGCAGTGGGACGCGAGCCCGAATGCGGGCTTCGCCCCCGATGGCGTCACGCCGTGGCTGCCGGTTGCCGAGGACTACAGAACACGCAACGTAGCAGTCCAGCAAGAGGATCCCACCTCAATGCTGACCCTCTTCCGCCGCCTGACCGAGCTGCGCCGCGCCACACCCGCGCTCCACGGAGGCAGCTATCGATCGGTGGACGGCGTGCCTAAGGATTGCTTCGTCTATTGGCGGGAGGCAGGTGACCAACGCCGCTTGATCGCCCTCAACTTTTCGGGCATGCCGCAGCAAATCGAGCTGCCCGAGGCACGCCACGGACAGGTGGTGCTCAGCACCTATCTCGATCGAGAGGGTCCCACCGGCGGCACGATCCTGGGCCTCCGCCCGCATGAGGGGCTCATTGTCGCCCTCTAGGTAGCGCGTGGCCCCCTGCGCACGGGGGGCCACGTTCCTCTCCTTGGGCAATCGCTGCGGGCCCCTATCGTCGTCGCATAGGGGGATCGAGACCGGGAATCGCCGGAGCACCGCTATCCGATCGGAGTATAATCTCCGCGATGACCACCACCGCGGAGAGACCCGACCGGCTGTTGCAGCCCGCCGACGAGGCGGTGCGCGGAAGACTGCGACACGCGATCTGGCGCCTAGCTTGGCCGATCACCCTGAGCCAGGCGCTCTTTATGCTGCCCAGTCTCTATGACTCCCTCTGGCTCGGGCGGCTGGGCAACGGTGCGCAGGCCGCTGCCGGGCTGGCGATGTCGGTGCGGGTCACGATGATCAGCGTCCTGATGGCACTGAGCGGCGCCGGCGGTGCCGTCGTCGCGCGGTATGTAGGCGCTAACGATGATGAGAACGCCAACTTAGCCACCCTGCAGGCCGTGATCCTTATGACGGTGAGTTCAGGCGTGCTGGGCATCATCGGGTTCGTCCTGGCCGAGCCGCTGATGCGCCTAGCAGGAGCCGACCCCGAGGTACTTCCCGCCGCCGTCAGCTACGCACGCGTCATCTTTACCGGCCTGATCGCGATGGAGCTCCTGCCGAGTCTAGGTGGCATGCTCAACACCGCAGGCGCGCCCCAGGTCCGGCTGACGATGGCGCTATGGATGATGGGCACCCAACTCGTGGCACAGCCCCTCCTTGTCCAAGCCTTTGGGCTCACCGGCGCAGCCACTGCCGTAGTCATCGCTAATGCAGCCGGTACCTGTTGGGGACTTGGCGCGCTACTCCGCGGGCGAGCCTCGGTACGTATCGACCCGCACAGCCTGCGGATCGACCTCCCGATGATGGGCCGCATCGTCCGGGTCGCACTGCCCTCGGTCGTGCAGCGCGGAGCACCCAATCTGGCCAACTCGCTCCTGATCCGGCTCATCTCCTCCTACGGCTCCTCGATCCTGGCGGCGTGGATCGTCACCACCCGGATCCTGGGTGTGGTCCAAGTACCGGGGACGGGCCTCTCGGGTGCGGCAGGATCAATGGTAGGGCTGAACCTGGGCGCCCGGCAGATCCCACGAGCCGAACGGGCGGTCAGCTGTATCGCGCGCGTCGCGGTCGCCATCACGGCGGGGTTGGTGCTCTTCCTGCTGATCGCGGCACCGTGGGTCATGAGCTGGTTCGGGCTGGAGGCCGAGGCCCTGGGGCCGGGCGCGACGATGCTGCGGTGGGTCTCGGTGGGCTACCTGATCCAAACCGTGACCCTGGTCTACGACGCAGCCCAGGTGGGTGCCGGCGACACGCTCTCCCCGATGGTGGTGAACCTGGCGGCCCTGTGGCTGGTCCAGCTTCCCCTGGCGTGGCTACTCTCCAGCATCGTTGGGCTGGGGCCCCGAGGCATCTGGTGGGGCCTGATCGCAGGCTGGGGCCTCCAGGCCGCGCTGATGGTCAGGCGCTACCGGGCGGCCCGCTGGCAGACCACACGGCTCTAGCACCACGCTCCAACATTGAGCGGCCTAGAGGAGGAGCGCCACCATCAGCAGGCCGATCTCCAGCGCCAACGTGATGGAGAGCAGTCGCCACGATCTGTCGCTGCCCACATTCCGCAGATGGTACTCTGCCCCGCCGATCGTGATCGCTACCGCTAGCATCGCCAGCGGTAGCGTCGCGATCTGACGGATGAACACGGCGCTCCAGTAGGCCTGTCCCTGAACCGCTCCATCGCCCCAGAAGGCACCGTAGATGCGGGTGACAATGTCGAGCGTGGCGGCGATGACCACGACACTCAGCACGGCGGTTACCATCCACAGCAGGGCGGTCACCACTTTGTGCCACGCAGTCGCCGTATCACGATCCGTTGGTTGATCCATCAGCACTCCTTACGCCCAAAGATCTCCCCGGACGGGCCTTAGGGCTCACAGCGATAGGGGAGCCAGACCGGCTGTCCCATCACGGGGCTCGACGGCGTACCGAGATAGGGAGAGGGATCGAGCACGCGTAGCTGAGCCGGCACCGCCGTCCGCTGCCCTCCCTCGGGTTCAGGGAGGTCGAGCAGCGCATCGGGGAAGCCCCCATCCTCCAGCGCCGGCACCACCGCAAAACGGAGATGCACCCAGCCGATCTCCGTCCCCCATGTGCGACCCTGGTAGCCCAGATGCACACCTCGCGTCACCGGCACGCGGTCGACCCCCGGCGGGAAGGCCGCATCAACCAGCGAACGACCGGTGCTGTCATCGGCCATGTTCCCATAGAAGGTCCACAGCTGATCCTCGCTGCCCAGCGGGTCGTCGTGCAGGATCGCGACCGCGTCGTGCCACCCAGGTCGCCGCAGCAACCAGCCGTCATCGACCGCCGTGACGGGCAGCACACCCTCAACCCCCTCTCCCATGAAGGCGAGCTCGCGCGTCATCCACCAGATGCCGAAGTCGCCGCGGGTCGGCGCAGCCCAGGGGGTGCCGGGACACGGCTCACTGGTCGTGAGCGGAGGGTGCCCGCGCGGCTCAAAGAGGATCGTCTCCGCCGCGTAGGCTGTGGCCTCGTAAGCACCGAGGATCTCCGTGAGCATCTCGGGCGTCCAGCGTTCCTTGTAGACCGGCCAGTGCCTGAAGTGATGGATCATGATGAGAGGAAAGGCCTGATCGCGAATCTGTGCCAGAAGCGTGCCCTGATCCCATCGCCCGGCGAGGGCCAACTGGGTCCTCTCGAACGGCTGCAAATAGAGAGGGCGCCCCTGAAGGATCATCAGGCCCATGGTCTCATCGGCCAGGATGGGACCTTCTGTCGCTGCAACCCGCGCCTCGAGGTTAGCCAGGGGCTGCACGGCGTCGCGACGGCCCTTCAACGTCTGTACCGGCCCCTGGAGCCCCACCCGCACCATCGACCCTGCCTGCGCCGCCAGCGCCACCGCCAGACCGCAGCCGAGAAGAGCGAGCCACGGCCCCGCCGCTCCGCCCGACGCGTCGTCGTGACGCCCCATCCACGCGACGACGGCGCCGGCACCTAGGCTCAACGCCGCACAGAGCTCCAGCAGATAGTTGACGTTGCTGCCTATCTTGCCGATCGTCAACGCCGAGGCCAGCGCCCCGATCAGGTAGGGTGTCAAGAGAGGCCACAACGCCAGCCGACCCGGACCCAGCATCAGCATCACGCCGCCGGTCGCGAGCATCAGCGGGGCGGCGTCCAGCAGGCGCCCCCCATAGTGCTCCACAAGATCAAGACTGAAGGCGTTGACGTTTGCCGTGATGACGTGAGTCCAGAAGCCGCCGCGCGTCGCCACGATCAGGATAAGCAGCAGGCCCCCACCCACCGCAGCGCAGACGGCGACCAGTTGGAGCGCCTTCCGCCAGCCTTGCCGCACCCACAGCCAGATGAAGGCAGCCAACGGGGCCGCTAAGCCATAGGACTGCCGCGTGAAGACGGCACCGACCAGCAACAGCCCGGCAACCAGGATCGATCGACGCTCCCCGGAACGGCGGCTGACGACGAAGAGCGCCCAGCTGCTCAGGGCAAGCGCCAACAGGTCAACACGCAGGCGTCCCGACCACTCGAGGACGAAGGGCCAGGCGAGAAAGGTCATCGCGGTGATCCACGCCGCAGTGCGATGCTCCGTATGCGCCCATAGAATGCCGCCCAACGCCACCGCGGTGGCGATCGCCGCGAGCACAGAGAGCAACCGACCGAACCCAAAGGCCGGCCCGAACAGCCAGATCCCGGGGACAAGCGTCAGAGGATAGAGCGGCGGGTAGTTGGAGATCGTGTAGGGAGGCGTCGTGAGGTCTGGCGGATAGATGGATTCGCCACGCAGCAGGCGTTGGGCCTGGTCCACCAGCGGCGCCTCTCCGTAGTCAAGGGGATAGCGGTAAGTGACCGAGAGCACGCCGTGGAGGAGGAAGATGACCATGACGGTCACCAGGAAGACAGCCACAATCACCCGGCTGCCCAACTCCAGATAGGGCACCACGCCGCGCACTGCGTCTCTCACAGAGCACCTCCGATCCACTATACCCTCAGCGACAGCGCCAAGGACGATGATCTCACGCCAAGGGCACTTCGGTTAGCGGCTTCCGCATGATGTCGTAGCCGACGTCGGGCAGGGTCGTCACCACGACAAAGCCGACACGCTCATAGAGCGCCCGAGCGCGCGGGTTGCCATGCGAGACCCCCAGCTCGATCACATCGGCCTGGTGCCCGAACTTGGCCTCCAGCCGGCGGAGAGCCGCCGACCCGATCCCGCGGCCCCGATGCTCGGACAAGACGAAGATCGCGTGCAGGTGCAGTTCGCGATGCCGCAGTTCGATCCAGCCATAGCCGGCGACCTCGCCCGCGCACCGCACCGTGAGCACCTCGCCACGCGCGGCATACAGCGCTTCAAACTCCGCCCACGAGATCCCCATCGCCTGCGCGATACGGTCGAACTGATCCGCCAACTCATCGCGCATCATCGCCCAGAGCGCTGCCCGCTCAGCAGCGGTCGCGGGCACAAGCTCCACATCCAGGTCATCAGGCAGCGTGCCTCTCATCGGCAAGCCTACCCGGCCCCCGGAGACGACCTGTTCAGCAAACGGCGGATGCGCTCGCCCGCCGCCGACGTGATCGGTTTGCCGTGCCCGCAGCAGAGCACCTCGATGGGGAGATCGAGCAGCCTCCGTGCGGCGTCGGGCACGGCATCCGGCGCCACGCTGAACTGCGGGATCGAGAAGCGCACCTCGCTCCGGGTCGAAAATCGCCGCGAGTGGACCAGTAGATCGCCGCTGAAGAGCACCTGCCCCTCGGACTGATAGAGGCAGATACTGCCTGGGGTATGTCCCGGCACATGCAACACCTCCAACCCTCCCAACCGCTCCAAGACCTCGCCATCCTCCAGGGTTCGGGTCACCTTACAGTGGATCGCGTCCCCCAGGAGGCCCTCGGCGAGGCCCATGGTGACACGCTGGGGCCACGCAGGGTACGGCAGTGGCGATACGCCCTCAATGAAGGGGACGTCGTTGCGATGCGCCAACACCTCCGCGCCGCTCTGGGTCGCGAGGGCGGCGGCACTACCGGTATGGTCGAAGTGAGCGTGGGTCAGGATGATCGCACGCAGATCGGCTATGCCATAGCCCACAACCTCCAGCTGAGCCATGATCTGCGCCTGGGAGCCGGGCATACAAGTGTCGACCAAAGCCACGCCGCCGTCAACCTCAAGTGCGTAGACGGCGCTCGCGCGCACCCCCTCCAGTAGATAGACGCCTGACGCAACCTCTCTCACCGCCACCTACCTCACACTACCGGCCCGACCAGGCCGACAGCACTGTCTCCTCGGGAACGTCTGTAGGACTCTCAAAGAAGAGGGCGTAGCCGTCCGGATCCCTCATCCCCACCACCCACATCGCATTGCCGACAAACGGCTCGTCGGCCTCGATCCCGCGGGCGGTGATCTCGTCGTAGATCGCCAGGGCGTCCTCACAGATGAAGTTGATCGCAACACCGACGCCGAGCGGGTCCGTAGGTACGTTGGCGTGAGGGCCCTCTTTCCAGAACTCCTGCAGCATCAGCGCTGCGCTGTCAAGCTGCAGACGGCACCAGCGCAGTTTGCCCCCTTCAATCCATTGGTGCGTCATCTCGAAGCCCAGGCCCTCCACGTAATAGCGCACCGAGGCTTCGACATCGGACACCCCGAAGAACGGTATTGCCTGCCTGACGTTGCCTGCGGTCCCCGATTCAGAGTTCACGGCACACCCTCCTCCGGTCGGCCTCTCTCATCCGGCACATAGGGGATGAGCCCCTTACGATAGGCCTCCTCCTGTAGCTCGCGCGGCAGATAGCGAGCATCCAGGACAAAACCGTTGACCGAAACCATCCATGCCATCATATTGTCACCGATCCGGCTCGGCAACGTCCAGTCCGGGTCCATCATCCCGATCTTCAGCAGGTCGCGGATCTCCTTGGACTTGTTGCCGATGGTACTCTTGGCTCGCCCAAGAGCCTCTGCCAGCTCATCGAAACTGGTGTGAGGTGTCACGCTCTTGTCAAAGAGGAAATTGACGGTGGCCACGGCGTGCACAATACCGGCAGCCCAAGTGTTGACCTGACCCGTCTGCAGGGGCGAAAGCCGCTTGCGGCCCAACGTCGCCGCCATCTCGCGGCAGACCTGCGCGCATTCCGCGTCCAGATGCGCCTCGCAGAACGCATCGGTCAGGGCGACGATCTCAGCGTACCGCGCCTGCATGGCAGCAGGCACGCTCTCACTCGTGCTTCTCTTGGCCATGGTGGCCTCCTTTGGGAATTGATCGTGTTCATTCCAGTTCTACAGCCCCGCGGGTCAAAGTGCAAGCCCAACTTCGGAAGCTCCGCCTGTGGATTCGCCGCAAGGTTCCGGGCGTGGCGGGTCTCGGGGCTACCATCCCAGTAGAGCTTGCCATCGGCCCAAACACCCCAGACCGGCATAGCGTGGGGCCGCCCGTCGGGACGGACGGTGCAGAGCCGGTAGTTCCGGGCGTCGACCAGGCGTTGCTGAACCTGATCCCACGACAGGAGCGCTTTCGGGTTCTCGACATAGCCCGCGGGAAAGCGGGGCCGCTTCACCGTTGGTGTAGCCATTGGACCTCCTTCATCTAGCAGTGCCGGCCGAGCCATAGAGCACCGCATGACCCATCGCCGGCGGCACCCACCATTTGTAGCCGCCGTCCGCTGCCACCGGCTTCGCCGCCGTCCTCTCTCCCGTCGCCGGATCGAACCAGAACGCCGCCGGCGGGCCACCCGGCAATGCCAGTGTGATCTCTCGCTCTGCGCTTACATGCCGCGAATAGATCAAGACCGTGCAGACCCGGCGATCGGGCGTGCACATCGCCAGGGTCTCCAGGCCATCCGTCGCAGCCGCCACGACACTGTGGTCGGGCACCATCTCCCACGGGCGGAAGTCCACCTCTCGCGCGAACGACGCTAGATGGCCGACGTAGGCTAACTGCCGCTGCGCCAGCACGGCGATCTCCTCATCGGGCTGCCAGTTACTGCCCAACACACGGTGAAAGCGCGCCGAGGCCGATCCCGCCAGGAGCCGCATCCAGAGCACTTCCGGCGCAAGCCGGTTGTAGACCTTCATACTGGTCAGGGGCTTGACGTGCCCCGTCTCCTCACAATGGTCGCGGAAGCGCGCCAGGTTCTGCTTCACCCTCCGCATCTCGACGACGCCCTCCCCTCGATAGTACTGGGAGGCATCCGCGAAGCCGTACCGATCGTCCTCGATCATCTCCTCGACCGTGAAGTTCTCGGTGAAGGCGAACTCCCGCGGCATCTCCCCCGCGAGGTGGGGCGCGCCGCACCACACCTCGTCGAAGTAGCGGTGAGTAAAGGCCAGCCAGTAGTCGCTCCACGCCTTCTCGGCCGAGGTCTCGTTCACCATACAGGTGATGATGTTGGGATAGGGGCTGAGCACATCCAGCAGCCGTCGGACGTACTGCTCCTGAAAATGCAACGCCTTCTCGTACGTGCCCCGCGTCACCGTGCGGCAGAAAGCGATGTCCCTCATATGCGTCTCCGCGGGCAGGGCATCGGCGCCGGTCAGGTCGGGGCTGTTGCCGGGAAAGAAGGGATGGGCGCTCCACCGGTCGCCGGGTGGCGTCTGAAAGTCTAGATTGCCGCCGGGGCCGCGCGCCGGGCCGTAGAGGTCCCAGAACTCGAAGGAGATGATGATGTCCCGCTCGTAGGCGTAGCGAACCAACGCCGCCAGCCGCTCCCAGAAGCGCGGATTGCCGCCGTCTTGGTCGAGGTCCAGGCGGTACTGCGTCCCCACGCGCCGCCAGGGTAGATTGTTGGCGCGATCGTCGAAGCGCAGGGGATCGTCGACCTTGGGGCAGATGAAGGGCGTGATCCTCACAAGGTTACCGCCCACCGCCGCCAACCGTTCGAACTCGGCCTCATAGTCGTGGCCGAGGTTCTGCAGCGACGCCGTCCACCCCTGATTGCAGCCCACCAGGAAGAGCGGCGTCCCGCGGTATTGAACATAGAAGCGGTTCTCGCTATACGCTTGCGCGCGCTCCTGCGGTGGTGCGACGGCGGCTAATCTGACCATACAGTCGTCCCCCTTGTCCGGTTGACGTCCATCCCCTCGGTCGTCCGACGCTTCAGCTACTTCTCGGCGCCCCGCTGAACCGCCCGGGCCAACAGTGACGCCAGCTGCGCCATGTCCGGAGGTTTCATCATCCACCCAATCAAGCCCTCGTCCTTCAGCAACTCGAGCTCCTGCGCCATCGGATGCCCGGTCAGCATCACTACCGGTACGTCGATCCCCTGCTCGCGCACAGCGCGGAAGAGCGCTTGCCCGCCCATCTCCGGCATCACCAAATCGCTCAGCACCAACGCCACCTCCGGATGCTGCATGAGGATCTCCAGTGCCTCTCTCCCATTGCGGGCCGCCAACGCCTGGTAGCCCAACTGCCGAACAACGTCCTCCATAGCCGCCCGCAAGGTAGCGTTATCCTCCACGACCAGAATGGTCTCGCCCGCCCCCTGCGACAACGCGACGTCCCCTGAAAGAACCGGTACCGGAACGGGCGCCTCGGAGAGCGCCGGAAGATCCACCGTGAAAGTCGTCCCTACCCCCATCTCGCTGGCAACCGCTACGTGTCCGCCGTGCTGCCCCACAATGCCGTGGACCTGCGCGAGGCCCAGGCCACTCCCGCCGCCAGGCCCCTTGGTTGTGAAGAAGGGCTCAAAGACGTGTGGCAGCGCCTCCGGGGCGATCCCTACGCCGGTATCAGACACCGTCAGCCGGATCGTGTCACTCACCGACCGCCGGTCGCCTGACCCCGGCACACGCGCCAGTTCAATGCGCAGGGTGCCCCCCTCCGGCATCGCGTCGCGCGCATTCAGCGCCAGGTTGACCAGCATCTGCCGTATCCGGGTCGGATCGGCGTCAAGAGTGTAATCGTCATCTCCAAATACGAGAGCGATCCGAATGTGCTCCGGCAGGGTTCGTTCGAGCAGTTTCACCTGCTCCTTGACCAGCGGCGCCAGATCCAGGGGTCGGCGCTCCAACACCGACCTCCGGCTGAAGTCCAGGATCTGCTGGACCAGCCGCGTCGCGTCCCACGCCTGCTGATCTACCACCGCCAACCTCCTACGGCTGCGGTCGGAGAGCTCGGCAGCATCCGCCACCATCTTGGCGTACAGCACGATGGTCGCGAGGATGTTGTTGAAGTCGTGGGCAATGCCCGCCGCCAACTGACCCACCGCTGCCAGCCGTTCCTGCTGCTGCAGTTCCTCCCGTACCTGGCGCTCCAGCGTGACATCATTGAGCACCAGGACCCAGTGCTCCGGTGACGTGCCCGTATCGACGGGCCGGGCAAGGGCCTCGAAAATGCACCCGCCCCCCCTCACCTCGTGCCACAGCCCGCCGGTCGCCGGTGAGGTCAGCAGATCGGTCAACGAACGATCGCCAAGGTCACGGAGCGGACCCTCCCATGCCCCACCTGCCAACGCAACGAGCTGAGCCTCGGCAACCGGATTGGTCTGCAGGACATGCCCCTCTGCGGTCATCAGCAGCACGCCGGCGGGCACGGT
>JAXGUU010000033.1:0-17749 GCA_040774145.1 Anaerolineae bacterium | reverse complement strand
GGGCTCCTGCTGACTTGGCTGCGCTGCGTAACCTGCCGTGGTCAGGGATTGCCCGGGTCACACTGGGTGGGTTCGATATGCTGATCAGCCGGACCGGCTATACAGGCGAGCGCGTGGCGTACGAGGTGTTTGTCCATCCCGACCGGCTTGTCGAGCTGTGGGAGAAGTTGCTCGAGCTCGGCAGAGACGCCGGGATCAAGCCGTGTGGCCTGGCGGCGCGCGATAGCCTGCGCATCGAGGCGGGGTTGCCGCTCTACGGTCACGAGATGGCGGGCCCGCTGAACCTGACGATGGGCGCTGCGGGATTCGGGACCTTCCCCAAGTTCTACAAGCCCTTCTTCGTGGGGCGTGAGGCCTATATCGCGTCGGAGACCAAGCGCAACGCCGTCGTGGTCCGCTTCCGCGTACCGGAGAAGGGCCAGCCGATGCCGCAGCAGCTCGACCCGGTCGTCGATGATCGCGGGCGCGTCGTGGGCAAGGTCACAAGCTGTAGCCTCGATACTGAGGGGTATCTGCTGGGCCAGGCCTACGTGCGTGACGACGTCACCAAGGTAGGCACGGCACTCCAGGTGCTGGTGACCCCGCGGCGCGAGCCTAAGCCACGCGAGGCGCTCAAGTTGGGCGACCGGGTGTCGCTCCCTGTAGGGATTGAGGTGATCAGTCGCTTTCCTAGATAGGCGAAGACGGACCAAATGGGGCGCTCTGAGTTCAGAGCGCCCTATAGCTATCCGCGATCTGCGCGGCGACCACGTCCAAGTCTGACCTTGTAGCCCGGCTGCCCCACTTCGCCGCGATCCGGAACCCATCTCCTTGGTAGCGTGGAATCACGTGGAGATGGACGTGATGCACCTCTTGGCCCGCTGCTTCACCGTCCGCCAGAAAGAGGTTGATTCCCTCGCTGGTCACCCCTGAGGCGCGGATCGCTGCTGCCGTCCGTTGCGCGATAGTAAAGAGATGGCGCCCCGTCGCCTCGTCGAGGTCGGCGAGGCGTGGCGCATGCGCCTTCGGGATCACCAACGCGTGGCCTCGCGTCACCGGGTTGATGTCCATGAAGCCGAGGACGAGGTCGTCCTCGTAGAAGATACTGGCTCGACCTCTTCCTGCAGCAATCTCGCAGAATGGGCAGGTGTCTGTCATCCGGCTTCTCTCCTCTCGTCTGAACGCGGTTGTTGGCACTCGATCGCGCGAACCTCGATTGAGGTGTAGACTAAGCCTGTAGCGTCATGATGGGATGCGCTCCATCCACCGGGTGCTGTGGCGCAGATCGGAGAACCCATGCAGACTGAACTGACCCAACCAGGTCCCCTGCTCAGGCCCGATGGTCGACTGGACCAAATCGGCTGGTCGCGCCGGCCGTTGCTCGACTGCAACCTCGAGTCGGCTCGCTTCTATGCCCTGCGACCGCTGCAGCGCTTTCGCATCAAGCGTTGGGACTATTATGCCGTCTTCAGCCCACGGCGCTTCTTCTCCGCCACGATCGCCGATCTTGGATACGCAGGCAACCTATTCGCTTATACTATGGACTTTGAAACAGGCAACCTGCATGAGGAGGGGGTGGTGGTCCCCTTCGGCAAAGGAATTGACCTGCCTCGCAACAGCGACGTGGGCGATAGCCGCTTCGAGGATCATCGTCTCAAGCTGGCCTTCAGCTTGCACCCCAATCGGCGCCATCTCTCGGTCTCCTGGCCCGCCTTTCACGATGGGCGCGGCATCGAGGCCGAGATCGATCTCCAGGCCCTGCCGGCGTACGAGTCCATGACGATCACCATCCCGATCGGTGAGAAGCGCTTCTACTACAACCGCAAGATCAACTGCCTGCCCGCCGCCGGCTACGTTCGGTACGGCGATCTGACCGATACACTCGACCCTGCGACGTGCCTGGGCTCATTGGACTGGGGACGCGGTGTGTGGGACTACCGATCCTTTTGGAACTGGGCCAGCGCCTCGGGCTTCTTGCCGGACGGGCGGACCATCGGCCTCAACCTGGGACGCGGCTTTGGCGACCTCTCCAGGGCCGGCGAAAACGCCGTTATCCTGGACAACCGCATCCACAAACTGGAGCAGGTGGCCTTCGACTACGTCTCAGGGGACTACATGAAACCCTGGACCTTCGCCGATCAGGAGGGGCGTCTCCATCTGCGCTTCACACCGTTCAAGGAACGCGTGGCGACGACCAAGCTCGGGATCATCGACAGCGAAGTGCACCAGATGTTCGGTCGGTATAGCGGGACGGTCATCACCGATGAGGGTGAGACGCTCGAGATCCGCGACCTGATCGGCTTTGCGGAGGAGCACCGCGCTCGCTGGTAATAGGACTGGAGGCAGGCTCTCATCTGACGAGCAGCGCACAAAGGCAAGTCGGAGCGTTCCGACGCGCGCCTTGCGCGCCGCGAGCTTGCTCCACAGCTGCGCGCTGTTAGAATCGCCTCTGTGCCGACGCCATTCCAACACCTGATCTATGCTCAGCGCTTACTCGACACTGCCGACCTTCCGTCGGCAGTTCTGCATACCTTGCGGGATGCGTGGGGGGCTTTCCTCCTGGGCAGCACCGCGGGCGATGTGCAGGTGATCACCGGGCAGCCTCGAGCGGCAACCCACTTCTATCGCCTGTCGGAGCCCCACGAGCGTTCAGCCGCGGAACAGTTTCTCATGGCCTGCCCCGAGCTTGCGAACCCCGAGCAGCTCTCACCGGCGCACGCTGCCTTTGTGAGCGGCTACCTGGTGCATCTGGTCTGGGATGAGATCTGGGCTCGGGACATCTTCATCCCCTGCTACCGGGATGGTCCCCTGGGGGCTGAGCACCTTGCCTACCATCTCCATCACAACGCCCTGCGCGTCCATCTGGATGGGGAGGCCTACGAGCAGCTGCGCAGCGTGCCCCAGCTGGTGCCCGCGTTGTGCAGCGTGACGCCGGATGGGTGGTTGCCCTTTGCCACGAGCTCGGCCCTGCTGGCTTGGCGCGATTGGCTCGTCGAGCAGCTGGTGGACCCGACCAGGATCCAGACGTCGAAGGTCTTTGCGGAGCGGTTGCAGGTGCCCATTGAGGCGCTCGAGACGGTGGTGGGCGAGATCGATGCCGGCGTGTATGGGCAGCTTCCCAACTTGGCGTCCTCACTGGCGGACTATGAGGCTGCTGCGTCCGCGGAGTCCGTCGCTGTGCTTTTGCGCTACTGGGGCATTGGGCTAGACTTGGGTCATTGGACAAAGGGACTTCCATAACGTTGCGGCGCGAGGGGGAATGATGAGGGTCTTCGTTGCGGGGGGGGCGGGGTATATCGGCAGCATCGTCACGGCGCAGTTGCTCGAGGCCGGACATCAGGTGACGGTCTACGACAGCCTGATCAAGGGCTATCGTCAGGCGATCCCGGCACAGGCACGCTTCGTCGCAGGGGATATCCTGGACCGGCCCGCGCTGGATGCTGTCTTGGGCGCTGATGCGTACGACGCGATCATCCATTTTGCCGCCTTCATCGAGGCCGGCATCTCGATGCGCGACCCCGGCAGCTTCTTTCGCAACAACGTGATGGGAAGCATGACCCTGATCGAGGCCGCGACGGCCCATGGCGTCCCCAAGTTGGTCTTCTCCTCGAGCGCCGGCGTCTACGCAAGCAAGGACACGCCGCTCACAGAGGACGACCCCATCGGTCCGGCGAGCGTCTACGGGCACACGAAGCGTATGATCGAGGAGACACTGGACTGGTATCAGCGGCTTCATGGGCTGCGCTACGCCGCGTTGCGTTATTTCAACGCGGCGGGAGCTACGCCGCCGGATCGCGGCGAGGCGCACCGGCCCGAGACGCACCTGATCCCGCTGGTGTTGCAGGTGCCCCTTGGACAGCGAGAGCACGTCCTGATCTATGGTGCCGACTACCCCACGCCGGATGGCACCTGCATCCGCGACTACGTGCATGTACTTGACCTCTCCGACGCACACATCCTGGCTCTGGATGCCCTAGAAGACCATCCGGCGTTGATCTGCAATCTCGGCAACGGCGAGGGCTACTCGGTCAAGGCGGTCATCGAGACGGCACGTGAGGTGACCGGGCATCCGATCCCCGCCAAAGTCGTAGCGCGACGTCCCGGCGATGGGCCGACTCTGGTCGCCGACGCCGGCCGTGCGCGTCAACTCCTCGGATGGGAGCCGCGAATCCCCGATCTCCACGAGATCATCAGCAGTGCCTGGGCCTGGCATCAGGCGCATCCTCACGGATATGCCGCGGATTGAGTGACGGGTCGTCTGGGTCGCTGCGCTCGGGATGCTCACGCGAGAGGTCCTCGGTGGCTGATCCCGTGACGCTTCCGCTGGTCGAGCTCCAGCCCAGTCAGCTCTATATCAGCACCGCCAAGCTGGCGCGTGTGGTCGAGCTGTGGCAGCCGCCCGACCTCTTGACGATACCGCCCGTGCCGGTCAAGCGCCTGGATGGACGCATCATCGCTACTGATGGGCATACGCGGGCCTTCGCCGCCTATCGGCGGGGGTTGAACGAGATTCCCATCGTCTGGGACGAGGATGACCTGGATTGGGAGGCCTATCGCATCTGCATCGATTGGTGCCTCGCCGAGGGGATCCATACGGTGATGGATCTGGAGGGACGTGTGGTTGCCCCCGACGATTATGAGGTGCTGTGGTTGGATCGCTGCCGGGTGATGCAAGCGGGTCTAGCCGAGCGGCGACGTCCCCGGCCCTAGTTTCCCGCGGTGGACGTCCAGGGGACCCTCTCTAGCTCGCCCTGGGTGGGGAAGGCGTCTGGCGGGGCATGGGCACCCTCATCTCATAGGGTGGCTGCATGAGTCGTTCGAGCGTGAGGCGGTCCACGGTGCGCGCGGCCTGGATCGCATGTCGCTTGCGCAGCATCCGCGGGATGCCCAGAATGCCGGCTGCAACCCCTCGAAGCGTGGCGCGCGCGGCAGGCCCGCGCCAGGCCTTGACCGCGGCTTTGATCAGGTCCCACTGCGCTGCCAAGACCTCTCGCCAGTGGTCGCGCCAGAGATCGGCGGGGTAGTTCTTGATGAGCGTGTAGATGCGGTTTCTGCCGTCGTAGAAGGAGGCCGTGGTGCCGCCGGCCGACGCCTTGAGCTTGTGGTAGACGATGGCGTTGGGGACAAAGAGACAGCGCCAGCCCGCTAATTGGGCGCGCCACGCCAGATCTACATCCTCGAAGGAGAAGAAGAAGTCCTCGTCGAGCAGCCCGATCTGGTCAAGCATCGTGGCACGATAGGCGGCGCTGCCCCCGCAGGCGCTGAAGACATAGGCCGTGCGGTTGAACTGGCCCGCATCCTTGTGCCAGACGCCGCGGTTGTGGGCCATCCCATCGGGCGTGACGTAGTCGCCGGCGGTGTGCAGGGTGTCCCGGCGGTCGAAGAGCAGCATCTTCGACGCCACGATGCCTGCCTCCGGGTGATCCGCAAAGGCCTTGACGACGGCGGTGACCCAATTGGGGTGAGCCTCTGTGTCGTTGTTGAGCAGGATGAGGATCTCGCCTGAGGCGGCGCGTAGCCCGGCGTTGCAGGCGCCCGTGAACCCCAGATTGGTGCGCTGCGGCAGGACGCGGACCTCCGGATAGTGCCGGAGGATCGCCAAGGACTCATCTTCGGAGGCGTTGTCGACGACGATGACCTCGATGTTAGGGTGGGTCTGCTGTTGCAGGCTCTCGAGACAGACCGGCAGGTGGTGGGCCCCGTTCCAGTTGGGGATGATGATGGAGACCTGTGGAAGCGTCTCTTGGCTCAACGCTGATATCCGGCGGCGTCGATAAAGGCCGCGACAGCCTCGCGCCAGGGGCGAAGGCGGATGCCGAGGGCGGCAGCAGCGGTGTTCGCCAGCGGCGCGTAGGCGGGAGGCGTGCTGGCGCGCTTGAAGGTATCCGAGCTGATGGGTGCCACGGGTACGTCTTCACGCCCGCTGCACGCGAGCAATGCCATCGCGAAGTCGCACCGAGACGCTGAGCCCTCGTTCACCAGGTGGTAGATGCCATAGGCGTGTGTGTCCACCAGGCGAACAATCGCTTGAGCCAGGTCGACGACGTAGGTCGGATTCCCGACCTCGTCGCTGACGACCTTCAGGGCACCGCGCTCGTCGGCAAGCTCGATGATCCGGTGTGGGACGTTGCGTCCTTGCGCCGCGTAGAGCCAAGCCGTCCGCACGATGTAAAAGCGGTTGAGCAGGTTCTCCGCGTACCACTCGCCGGCGAGTTTGGAGCGCCCGTAGGGGTTGATGGGATTGCGAGCCGCCCACTCATCATAGGGCGCCGTGGCGCGACCGTCGAAGACCTCGTTGGTGCTGATCTGCATCAGCTCGGCGCCGACGTCAGCGGCGGCGAGCGCCAGGTTCTGGGTGCCCATCCCGTTCACGCGATAGGCCAACTCGGGATTGCGTGCGCAGCCATCGACGTCGGTCATCGCCGCGGCATTGAGGATTAGGTCGGGGCGAAAGGTGCGCGCGAGCTCGAGCATCGCGGCGCGGTCGCTGATATCGTGATCGGGAAGGTCGATGCCCAGGACCGTGTGCGCCGGTCCGTGGGCCGGTGGTTCGTCCGTGGCTGTCAGGAGGGGGAGGAGCGTTCTCCCCAGTTGGCCTCGGTGGCCCGCTAGTAGGATTCGCATAGCTTGCTGCTCCTTG
The DNA here is from genome assembly GCA_040774145.1 of Anaerolineae bacterium. GTDB lineage: Bacteria > Chloroflexota > Anaerolineae > B4-G1 > SLSP01 > PWVB01. The sequence continues at coordinate 11,130 of JAXGUU010000033.1, read as the reverse complement.
CGTGAACTTGCACTCCGTATGGACCGCACTCTACCACGGGTCGTCGATTTGGCTATTCGGGCTATACTAGCAGGTGGATGTGCTTAGGCCATAGAATATGATCGGTCGCCCTGACGTGGGCGCAACCGGCGCACAATGAGAATGTGGAGTGACAACCTATGAAACCAGTTGATTTCACCGGACGGGGAAAGGTCGCCATCGTGCGGACCAGCCCGGAGACGGTGCTGGATGACTATGCGCGGCTGATGGAGTTGGCGGGCTATCGCGACGTCCTGCCGCAAGACAAGACTACGCTACTCAAGATCAACATCTCGTGGCAGACGTGGTATCCGGCATGCTCGACCACGCCGTGGCAGCTCGAGGGCGTGATTCGCGTGCTCCAGCGAGATGGCTATGACCTCGTGGGTGTCCACAATGACACGGTGGTGGTCGACACCAGTGATGGCGAGGTCAACAACAAGCAACGCTACGTGACCGACACCTATGGGGTGCCCTGTCGTTACATCTACAAGCCCGAAGAGACCTGGGTGCGCTATGAGCCCCAGTGGCCTTTTCTGGTCCTGGACAAGGTCTATCCCGAAGGTGTCTATATCCCGGAGTTGCTGATCGGTAACAATATCATCCAGTTGCCCACCGTGAAGACGCACGTTTTCACGACGATCACGGGGGCGATGAAGAACGCCTTCGGTGGGCTGTTGGGGCGCCGGCGTCACTGGACCCACGCGGTGATCCACGAGACGCTGGTGGATCTGCTGATGATCCAGCAGGCGATCCATCCGGGGCTCTTCGCGGTGATGGATGGGACCTTCGCCGGTGATGGCCCGGGGCCGCGGGCGATGCACTGGCACGAGAAGAACATTCTGATGGCGTCGGCGGACCAGGTCGCGATCGACGCTGCGTCGGCGATGTTGCAGGGCTTTGACCCGCGGACGATCCCCTTCTTGCGCATGGCGCACGAACTGGGCCTCGGCGTGGGTGATCCCCGGGAGATCGAGTTCGTCGGTGATGAGGATGCCGCGGCTGAGCGGTGGGGCTTCGTCCAGGAGGATACGTTTGCGAGCCAGGGACAGAAGGCCATCTACCACGGGGCGCTGAAGCCGTTTGAGGCGCTGTTGCTGCGCAGCCCCATCGTGCCGTGGTCCTACTTCGCCAGCAACTTCTATCACAACGTCTATTGGTATCCGGTCGTCGGGCGCCGGCGCGTCGAGGCGGCGCTTGAGACGCCCTGGGGGCAGCTCTTCTCGCAGTACGGGGCTGACGCGGGCCTGGAGGGGGCCATCTTGCCGACGGTGGAGACCAAGACGCTGCTTCAGGGGCTCGGGGCAGCTGCGGGGATGGCGGCGGTGGTCGGGGGAGGGCTTGCGCTTCTGCGCTCACGCGGATCGCGAGAGTAGACAGAGGTCGTTCCTCGTCTACGTAACCTCGCTTCGATTGGGGCGGTGTGTGACTAGCGCCCAAGGCCGAGTAGCCTTGGGCGCCCTAGTTTGATGCTAGAGGGTGGCCTATGGTCCTGAACGTTCTTCTGATCCTGCTGCTAAGCTTCGTGCCGATGCTGATCTACGCGGCGGTGCTCTGGTGGTTCGACCGGTACGAAAAGGAGCCCTTGGGCCTGCTCGTGGTGGCCTTCCTCTGGGGTGCTGTGCCCTCGATCGTCCTGGCCCTGATCATGCAGATCGTGCTCGATGTGCCCCTGATGGCGATCCACGGCTCGAACCAGCTGACCTATGAGCTGGTGGGGGCGTCGGTCGTCGCGCCGCTTACCGAGGAGGGGGTCAAGGCCTTCGCGTTGTTGTTGCTTCTGGTGTTGTTCCATCGCGAGATCGATAGTCCCATTGACGGGCTGATCTACGGGGGCGTCGTGGGATTCGGCTTCGCGGCGGTCGAGAACGTCTTTTACCTCTTCGGCGCCCTTGCCGAGGGGGGTGTCGGGGGTGTGATCGGCCGAGCCGTCCTACGTGCCGGTGTCTTTGGGCTCAACCACGCGATGTATACCGGGTTTGCCGGGCTGGGCGTGGCGCTGTCGCTCGAGGTGCGGCCACGGTTACTCAAGTTGGCCTTCATCCTCGGGGGATTTGCCCTTGCCGTCGGGACGCACGCAGCACACAATGCTCTCGCGACCTTCGCCGGGGTGGGTGGCCTGGGGCCGCTGCTGGCTGCGGCGTTGTTGGACTGGCTCGGCGTTGCGGTGTTGTTGGGGGTGGCGGCGGCAACCTTCTTTATCGAGCGACGTAGGATTGCGGCCTATGCCGAGGCCTTGGCGCGAGATCAGGTCCTCCCGGCGTCCGACATCGGTCTGCTGACATCGACCTTCGAGCGGCGTCGAGCGCGGCTCACCCATCTCTTCGCGGGAGATCTGCGGCGCTGGCATGCCACGCGACAGTATCAGCAGCGCGTGACCGAGGCAGCCTTTACGTGGCACCGTATGCACCGAGGACATGCCAACGCGCGGTCGAGATTGGTCAGGCTCGAGAACGAGTTTCTCCAGTTGCGGCGTGAGGTGATGCCCTAGGCCGTTCTGCTGAGAAGGTGCCTGCTGATGATAGCCGCGCCCGACGCACATGCTTTTGACGTCGCCTCGTGGTGGTGTACACTGGGTTCGTTCGCGATCAAGCGCACGCTTTCTATCAACAAGCCGGTACGGAGGGAAGCCCATGCTTGAGATCCTGGTTGCCTGTGGTTCCTCCCTGTTTGGAGCCGCGCCGTGTTAGCCAAAATACACAGTGCGGCGGTCATCGGCCTGGAGGCAGAACCGGTCGACGTCGAGGTCGACGTGGGGCGGGGGATGGCCTCGCTGACCCTCGTGGGGTTGCCTGATGCGGCGGTGCGTGAGAGCGGTGAGCGCATGCGCGCCGCGATTAGGAACAGTGGCTGTAAGTTCCCCTTCGACCAACGCATCACCATCAACCTGGCGCCGGCTGACCTGCGTAAGGAGGGACCGGCCTACGATCTGCCCATCGCGATCGGTGTCTTGACGGCCAACGCTCAGGTGCCGTCGGAGGCGCTGAATGGGGCGCTGGTGATGGGGGAGCTCTCGCTGGACGGCACGTTGCGTCACGTGCGCGGGGTGCTCTCGGTAGCCGATCTCGCACGCCGTCATGGCATCTCGGAGCTCTTTGTGCCGGCGATGGATGCCCCTGAGGCCGCACTCATTCCCGATGTGAGGGTCTATCCGGTTGCCTCCCTTGCTGCGCTTGTGGCGCACCTTCAGGGCGAGGCGCTCATCGAGCCCTTGGACCCGGGGGCCAAGATGAGTGCACAGGCGCCCCCACCGACGACTGATTTCGCCGAGATTCAAGGGCAAGAGCACGCAAAGCGGGCGTTCGAGGTTGCTGCTGCAGGCTCGCATAACCTGCTTCTCGTGGGCCCGCCCGGCGCGGGCAAGACGTTGATGGCGCGGGCGATGCCCGGCATCCTCCCTCAGTTGACGCTCGAGGAGGCGCTGGAGGTCACCCGGATCTACAGCGTGGCCGATGTGCTGCCGCCGGATACGCCGTTGATCCAAACGCGACCCTTCCGCGCGCCCCACCACACGATCAGCAACGCCGGTCTGGTGGGAGGGGGACAGTGGCCCCGTCCCGGCGAGATCAGCCTGGCGCATCGTGGCGTGCTCTTCCTCGATGAGATGCCGGAGTTCAACCGGCGGGTCCTCGAAGTGATGCGCCAGCCGCTGGAGGACAAGGCGGTGACGATCAGCCGGGCGCAGGGAGCGTTGACCTTCCCGGCTAATTTCACCCTGGTGGCTGCGCTCAATCCCTGTCCCTGCGGCTACTACGGCGACGCTGAGCGCGCCTGTACCTGCTCGTTGGGGATGATCCAAACCTACCGCAAGCGCATCTCGGGGCCGCTGTTGGACCGGATTGACATCAACATCGAGGTGCCCCGGGTGGATTACGACAAGTTGACGCGGACGACGCTCAATGAGTCCTCTGCCGTCATCCGTAGCCGGGTGGAGGTCGCCCGGGCTCGACAACAGGCGCGATTCGCCGGCACACCGCTGGTGTGTAACGCCGACATGGGGCCGGCGGAGATCCGTGAGTTCTGCGTGCTGCCCCCCGAGGGGCAGACGCTGATTCGTTCAGCCATGCGCCAGATGCACCTCAGCGCGCGCGCGTACCATCGCGTGTTGAAGGTCAGCCGCACCATTGCCGACCTCGAGGATGTGGACGTGATTCAGACACATCACCTGGCCGAGGCCCTGCAGTACCGAGCGCGCGTGTTGGATCTTTAGGGCGGGTCGGGTGCTTCGGAAAGGAACAGGGGCTGCCCGCTAGCGGGCAGCCCCTGCTATGGGTCGATCAGCTGCGTGGCGCGGGCCTAGCCCTTCGCCTCTTTCCAGTCGGCGTACTGCTGGTCGACCTCAGCGTGCAGGGTCTCAAGACCCGCAGCCTTGAGGTCCGTGATGTACTGGAAGAGCACCTCGTCAGGATCGACGTAGCCAGTGAACAGGGCCTTGTTCATGCCGTCGGTGACCGCCGTCAGCGCGGTCAGCTCAGCAGCCACGGGCTCGGTGCGGAAGCGGAAGCCCAGGGACGCATGGTCGATGGCGTCGTTGGAGTACTCGATCAGCATCCTGTTCTTGTCAGGGTCCTCCACGTTCGTCACGGCCTGAATCATCGTGTTCCCGATGGTCCATGCACCCGAGTGGGCACCGTACCAGGCGCTGTTGGTGAGGTTCACGCGCCCGTCATCCTCGAACTCCCAGTGCGTACCCTCGACACCGAAGAGCATCGTGTTGACCAGTTTGGAATCGGTGTGCATCAGGTTGATGTACTGCATGGCCTGCACAGCATTGTCCGAGATCATCGGGATGGCGAGCATCGAGCCGCCGGAGTGGACGGTGATGTTGATCTTCGGTTGCCCGTAGATCTCGCCCAGCCTCAGATCCGGATTCCCGGAGGCGTTGATCAACTCCTGAGCCTTGATGTTGCTGCCCTTCAGGGGTTGTGGCTCGATGAAGAATCGACCTGCGTTGCGAACTTGGCCGGTCTCGAAGGTGTCCAGCCCGGCATCCGGGTGGATCCAGCCCCTCTCATACCAACTCCGCATGATCCCCGTATGCTCTTCGGCCCAATCGCTCTCCATCACGCTCACGATGGTCTCATCAAAGACCCCGTTGGCATCGGGCTCGAACTTCATATTGATCAGATTCTCATTGACGCCGCTGGCGAAGCCGGGAACCCAGGGCATGAAGCCGACGCGACCGTCCGTCAGATAGGGGTACTCATCGGGATAGGCATCCTTGGCCATCTCGATCCAGGGTTCCATATCCGCAAAGGTCTTCACCTTCTCCGCCTCTTCGGGCGTGAAACCGATGGCCTCGGCCCAGGTGAGGTTGTAGATGAAGCCCTCGGGAACGGTCAGCTCCTTGTTGGTGGGAACGGCGTAGTTGACGCCGTCAATCTGCGTGCCCGTGATGAAGGCGGGGTTCAGGCTGTTCACGATGCCCTGACCATACCGGGCGAGCAGGTTGCCGAATTCGCCGTCGTCGTCGTTCAGCGGGCGGAAGAGGCCTTCAGTCGCCAACTGCATATAGTAGTACCAGTCTGCCGTGAAGAAGATATCGATGTCCTCACCCGCCTGCAGACCGGTCACAGCCTTGGTCGCCCAATCGCCCCAACCGATGATGTTGAAGATAACGTTGGCGCCGATGAGCGGCTCGATGTACTCGTTGATCTCAGCTTCGACGAGCGAACGCTGATCCGTGTCCTGGTTACCGACCCAGTAGTAGCGAAGTGTGACGGTCTCGGCTACCGGAGGTGCGGAGACCGGAGCTTCCGTATCACCTTCAGGCGGGGTCTCGGGCTCGGGGGTAGCCCCTCCGCAAGCAGCGAGGACGCCACCGAGCGTGGTGATGCCGGCAAGTTTCAGAAACTGACGGCGTGACAGTTGACTTGACATGGTCTTTCTCACTCCTTCAAGTGTTGCGTTACGTGGTGCTGTACTTCATTCGGTTGATAGTTCCTGTCGATACGTTAGCTCAGAATTTCTCCCGTAGGCGACCTCCTTTTGTACTTCGGCTAGCCGACTTAAGCTCAAGAGAGTAGGGTTGTCTATGAGGGTTTATCGATTACCCCTTGATTGCACCGATGGTCAGACCGCGGATGAAGAAGCGCTGGAAGAAGGGATAGGCAAAGATGATCGGGCCCACGGTGACCACGGCCATCGCCATGCGGAACGTCTGCGAGGGAAGCTCGGATATGTTGACCAAGCCCTGCATCTTGTCCGCATTCTCCAGCAAGAACCGGATGTTGTTCAGCGTGGTGTAGATGGTGAACTGCAGGTTGTAGTACTTGGCGTCGTCCACCAACAGCAGGCAGTTGAAAAAGTTGTTCCAGATACCGATGGCGCTGAAGAGCGCGACAGTCGCCAGACCGGGGATCGCCAGCGGCATGACGATCTGGAAAAGCGTGCGCCATTCGCTGGCGCCGTCGATGCGGGCCGACTCGATGATCTCGTCGGGCACGTTCGACTTGTAGAAGGTACGCATCACAATCACCCAGAAAGGGCTGAACGCCGAGGGCAGGAAGAGCGCCCACAGGCTATTGCCGATCTGCAGCACCTGCCGCATCACCATATAGTAGGAGACGAGTCCTCCGCTGAACAACATAGTGAAGAAGGCGAAGAAGGTGAAGAAGCCTTTGAACTTGAAGTTGTCTCTCGACAGCGGGTAAGCATAGAGGCCGACCATCAGCACTGAGAGGAAGGTGCCCGCCACTGTGGAGATGATCGTGTTCTTGTAGGCTGTGATGACGATCGATCCCTGGCTGAAGAGGAACGAATACGCCATCGTCGAGAACTCACTCGGCCACAAGCGGTAGCCGTTCGCCGTCAGCGCAGCTTCCGAGGTGATCGAGGAGATGACAATCACGTAGATGGGGAACAACGCCAGAATACAGCAGATGATCATCAGGATGTTCAGGACGAGATTCGATGTGGATGAAAGGGCGAGCATATCCCGCTTCTTCTTCGTCGCGAAGAATTGATTCACCTGCCCCCCGCTTGGCCGCACGCTTTGTTCCATGCCTATCTCCTTTTCGCGCCGCGCCCTAAAACAGCGCCATTTCCGGCCTGGTCTTGCGCACGACGTAGTTGGTGACCAGGATCAAGATGAAGCCGACGATCGATTGCAGGAACGCGGCAGCGGCGGGGTACCCCAACGGTAGGTTGCTGCGCAACATGCTGTAGACAAAGACGTCCAGGGTATAGGTGACGTCTTTGACGAGTGCGGCGCCACTGGGTAACGTGTAGAACATATCGAAGTCGGATCCGAAGATGCGTCCCACCGCTAGAATCTGCAGCAACACGATCACCGGGATCAGATGGGGCAGCGTAATGTTCGTGAACTGCCGCCACTTGCTGGCGCCATCGATCGCAGCCGCTTCATAGAGCTCGCGATCGATGCCGGTAATCGTCGCCAGGTAGATGATCGATCCATTGCCCGTGTACTTCCATATGTTGGCGATGAGGAAGATGAAGGGCCAGTAGGCTCTCTCTTTGTAGATCTCCAGTGCACCCCCACCCATCGAGGCGGACAGCTGGTTGAGAATCCCGGCGGAGCTGCCCAAGGCGTAGACGACATAAGCTACCACGATCCACGAGATGAAGTAGGGGAGGAAGAGGATCGAGTGATAGACCTTGGCCCAGAACCGGTTGGTCAGCTCGAAGATGATCACCGCTAGCGCAACGGAGAGCACCAACCCCACCACCATAAAGAGCAGGTTGTACGCCACCGTATTGCGGAGGTAGGTCAGGGTCATGCCTAGATTGGTGGGGAGCGTCAGGTACTTGAAGTTATCCAGCTTGACCCACGGGCTCTGGATGAGGCTGTAGATGAACCTGTTCTGGATCAAGGCATCGGCTGGGGGTTTGGTCAGCCGATAGGTCTTGAATGCTAGGACGATCCCCGGCATAGGGAGATACGAGAAGAGGAGCAACCAGATGGCACCCGGCAAGATCATCGCCAGATAGGAGAGATTGCTGTAGACCTTATCTCGATGCCACCTCGATTTCTTCCGTGGAGCCGGCTGTAGAGAGGATGTAGCGTCTATGATGAACCTCCTTACCCATGATGTGACGCAACCCGACCGACACGACTATGTCAGGGGCGTTGCTGTGCCCTTTAGTCAGGGATTGCCGGATGGCGCAGCAGCACTAGGCAGATGGAGCCTTGGATGCCCGAAATACCGGGTCGATGCTGCTCCCGGCGCCGTCAGGCCGATGTCTTGAGGAAAAGACACGGTATCGCTGCAAGCACGATAATATGCTCATTCATGTGAATGGTATACTCAATCGGGTGCTTTGTCAAGTGAAATGCAGAAGTTCGGTTGTTCTAGTTGGGATTCCGGCTATACTGACCTCAGCTTTGAGTGGGGTCACTCTGTGCGCAGGGTTACCCCTGACTGGAGTTCATTGTGACGGACGCAGCCTCATCCGTGCCCTTGACGCGCCGAGATCGACGTAGAGAGCAGACGTACCGACGGCTCCTGACCGCCGCTGAATCTCTTTTCAAAGCGCAGGGCTTTAACGCAACCACTGTGGAAGAGATCGCTGCTGCTGCGGATGTGGCGAAGGGCACCTTCTTCAACTACTTCAGCAGCAAGGAGATGCTTCTGGGGGAGCTGCTCTACATGTGCACCGAGCGGCTGTTGGTCGACGTGCCCGCCGCCGGTCAGCCTGCAGCCGAGCGCATATGGCAGCTGCTGATCTGCATCAGGCAAGAACTGGCGCCCTACGTGCACCTGTTCCCCCGCATGTTCGCCTACGTGCTCGCGCACCCACACTTGCACACGCCCTCCGATGATTATGCACGCGATCACATCACGCTGGCAGATGCTTTGGCCCAGTTGATGCGGCAGGGACAACGCGAGGGCGCGTTTCGATCGACGTGTGATGCCGAGATCGCGGGAAGTTGGATTGCCACCTACTTTTTTCGGCTCTCAGTCGTCGAGTGCGTCCAGGAGAGCGTCGATTTCTGTTGGGAGGATCAGATGCGGGCAGCCTTAGCCTTGCTCTATCAAGGTCTTTCTGCCGTCTAGGACCGCGATGACCGGCAGGCGACCACGGGTTGACGTACCGCGTCGGCCTGGCAGGCTGTTTTAACCATATCTTGACAGTGTTGTCTACCTATGGTACTCTTGCTATGGACTTGAGATGTGTTTGCGCGGGCTCCTGCCTCAACGGAGCTTGCAGTCTTGTGGGACGTGCGGTCTTCAGTTCTCTTCCTTAGGCTATGCTTGACAGCAGCGGAGGGGTAAGACGATGGTGAGCAGATCTCGAAATGAGCGTATGACAGAGCGACTCCGGGAGCTTCAGATCAGCAGTCCGGATGTTGAAGCGGCTGCGATCATCAGTGTGGATGGACTGCCGATCGCCACCTCGTTGCCCCAGGGCGTGGAAGAGGATCGGGTTTCCGCGATGTCCGCGGCTATGCTCTCACTGGGCGAGCGAATTGCCGGTGAGTTGGGGCGTGGCTTGCTGGACGAGGTCTATGTGCGTGGCGAGAGAGGGTACGTGATCCTCCGCGCCGTCGGCGAAGAAGCTGTCTTGACGGTTCTGGCACGGCAGCAGGCCAAGCTCGGACTGCTCTTCCTCGATATGCGGCGTGCGGCGGAGGAGTTCTCGAAGATCCTGTGATCGTGCGAGAACGCTGTATCTGGATTCGAGACCGACAAGGTTTGTTGTCCTGTAAGGAGGTCGATCGTGGCGGACTCCTCTGAGCTCAGCGGCTACTTCTATCCGAATCGTTTTGGCTTGATCCTCTTCGATGCCCTCGAGGAGATCATGGGACGTAATGGTCTCAACGCGATTCTGAACATGGGTGGCCTGGCGCAGTTCATCGATCATCCCCCTTCGGATACGATGGAGAAGGGCTTCGATTTTGCCCATATCTCGGCACTCAACCGAGCGCTCGAGGAGATGTACGGTCCGCGCGGTGGTCGCGGTCTGCAGTTGCGTCTGGGGCGCGTGCTGTTTGCTCAGGGCCTGGCCAATTTCGGTGCGTTGGTTGGGGCGAGCGACCTGGCGTTCAAGGTGCTGCCGTTGCAGGCCAAGGTCAAGGCGGGCCTTCCGGCGGTGGCGAAGGTCTTTGACTCATTGAGCGACCAGACGTCCTATGTCCGTGATCCGGGCGGTGACGCGTACAGCTACGTCATCGAGCGCTGTTCGATGTGTTGGGGGCGTGCGGTGGAGCGACCCGGCGGGTTCATCGCCGGGGGCATCATCGAGGAGGCCTTGCGCTGGATCAGTGGCGGGCGGACGTTCCGGGTGGATCAGGTCTCGTGCATGGGTATGGGTCACAACAACTGCACATTCCAGGTGTACAAAGAGCCCGTTGGCTAGGGCTGCTGTTCCTGTCAGGCTGAGGACAACGAGAAGGTGAGTATGGGGATACCAGAAACGCCATCGCAGGGCTCGGCGACCACGGATGCCGATCATCGGGCCGATTCGTGTCACATTCTGATCGTGGAAGATGAACTCAGCACGGCTGAAATGCTGACCACCTATTTCTCCTCGCTCGGCTACCAGGTCTCGCACGCAGGCTGGGGGCACGACGCGGTGAAAATGGCGACCAGGATACAGCCCGATCTGGTGGTGCTGGATATCCATCTACCGGATATCGATGGCTACGAGGTCTGCGCTCGGCTCCGCGGTCAGGCACGGACCGAACATACGCCGGTGATCTTTCTCACGGAGCGCCGTGAGCGCGTAGATCGCTTGACGGGACTGGAACTGGGTGCGGTGGACTATATCACCAAGCCCTTCGACGTGCAGGAGCTGCGGTTCCGCGTGCGGAACGCGCTGCGACGAAGTAGCCGCGAGACGCTGCTGCATCCCATCACGGGATTGCCCACGACGCTGCTCGTCGAGGAGGAGATCGCGCGGGTATCCGCCGATCCGCACCTTGCGTTGCTGGGGGTTGTCATTGAGGGCATGCCCGGCTTCAGTGAAGCCTATGGGTTTGTGACTCACGACGATGTGCTCCGTGCGGTCGCGCTGATTCTGCGCAACACGGCGACGGAGGCCATCGGCGCCAATTTGTTCGTGGGACAGCTGGACATCTATCAATACCTGGTCGTTGCACCTGCCGGACAGGATGCCTACGTGATGATGGGGCGTCTGGATCAGCGGTTG
>JAXGUU010000032.1:0-17824 GCA_040774145.1 Anaerolineae bacterium | reverse complement strand
GGCGTGAAGGCCCCGTGGCTTTTTTGTTATCTTGGATGCAGGGGGGTGTCGGATGAGACGAACGCACCGGTGTGGTGAGCTGCGCCCAGCTCATCTGGGGCAGCAGGTGACGCTGATGGGATGGGTGCGTGCACGGCGTGACCATGGACGGCTGATCTTTCTGGATCTGTGGGATCACCAGGGCGTGACCCAGGTGGTGGCGGATCCCCGGGCCTCAGCGGATGCCCACGGGACGATGCACGCCATCAGGGACGAGTACGTCATCGCGGTTCAGGGTGTGGTGCGGGCCCGACCCAAGGGCACGCAGAACCCCGAATTGGCGACCGGTGAGATCGAGGTCGCTGCCACGGCGGTGGAGGTGTTGAACGCTACGGCGCCGCTGCCTTTCCCAACCGACGATGCCGATAGCGTCGATGAGGTGCTGCGTATGCGCTATCGCTACCTCGATCTCCGGCGGGCGTCCATGCAGCGCAACCTGCGGCTTCGCCACAAGGCGGTGAAAGCCCTGCGCGACTACCTCGATGGTGACGACTTCGTCGAGGTCGAGACCCCGGTCCTGACGCGGAGCACGCCCGAGGGCGCGCGCGATTACCTGGTGCCCAGCCGCATCTATCCCGGTTCGTTCTACGCCCTGCCCCAATCCCCTCAGCAGATGAAGCAGTTGTTGATGGTCGGGGGCGTGGACCGCTACTATCAGGTGGCACGCTGCTTTCGCGATGAGGATCTGCGGGCTGACCGCCAGCCGGAGTTCACCCAGTTGGATCTGGAGATGAGCTTTGTTGAGCAGGAGGACGTGCTCTCGCTGGTTGAGTCGATGATGGTGCACCTCGTCCGTACGTTGGCGCCGGATCGTCGCCTGACCGTGCCCTTTCCTCGCCTTACCCACGACGAGGCCCTTGACCTCTACGGCACCGACAAACCCGACCTGCGCCTGGGTATGCCGCTTGTGGATTGCACGGCGCTGTTGGGTGAGAGCGAGGTGCGCATCTTCAGCGATGTCGTGGCGGCAGATGGGCGCGTCAAGGGTTTCTGTGCGCCCGGTTACGGCACGGCATCGACCGCAGACCTGGAAGCATTGCAGAGCCTGAGCCGGACCCTGGGTGCTGAGGGCATCATCTGGCTGCAGGTCACAAGCCATGGTGTGGCCTCCCCCGTGGCACGCCACCTCACGCCCGAAGAGCAGCGAGGGCTGGTGGAGGCCCTGGGTGCGGCGCCGGGTGACCTGCTGATCCTCGTGGCGGGTGCAACCGATGTCATTCACGGTGCCCTGGATGGGCTGCGCCGTGACGTGGGACGCCGCCTCAGCTTGGCGGCGGCGGACTTGGCCTTCGCGTGGGTCGTCGACTTTCCCCTCCTCAAGTGGGATGGCGAGGAGCGACGCTGGAACGCTGAGCACCATCCTTTCACCCATCCCCAACCGGACGACCTGGATCGCCTGACGACCGATCCGGGCAGCGTGCGCGCCAGCTGCTATGACCTCGTCTGCAATGGCTGGGAGCTTGGTTCGGGATCGCTGCGGGTCCACGAGCGGGCGCTTCAGGAGCAGATCCTCGCCTTGCTGGCCTTTACGCCCGAAGAGGCTGAAGCGAGCTTCGGGCACCTGTTGGAGGCCTTCGACTACGGCGCGCCGCCGCACGGTGGGTTTGCCGTCGGCATCGATCGGTTGGTTGCGATTCTGGCGGGCACCGATACGATACGGGACGTGATCGCCTTTCCCAAGACGCGACAGGCGAGCGATCTCACGATGCGTGCGCCCGCGCCGGTGACGCCGGCGCAACTCGATGAGATTCACCTGCGCGTGGTGCCGCGGAAGGCGTAGAGAGAGGAGCGTGATGATGACAGAGGTAACGCAGACGATCGATCAGACGTTGGTCCGGCACATGGCGGATCTGATCCGCCTTGCCCTGACCGATGAAGAGGTAGAGCTCTTTGCCGAGCAGCTCGGTGCGGTGGTGGGGTATTTTGACCGCTTGGCCGAGGTGGATGTCGCCGACGTGCTGCCTTACCGGCAGCCGCAGATGGAACGGACGCGGCTGCGCGAGGACAAGGTGCAGCCCTCCCTGGCCAGGGAGGACTTTCTCGCCAACGCGCCGCAGCAACAGGATGGCTTTGTCCGGGTCCCCGTCGTCCTCGACGCACCCGAGGAAACATAAGGAGGGGAGATGACGCTGCATACGCTGACCCTGCGGCAGGCCGGTGAGCTGCTGGCGGCAGGCGAGATCACGTCGGTGGAGTTGACGGAGGCGGTCCTCGATCGTATTGAAGCGGTGGATCCGACGGTCAAGGCCTACGTCACGGTCTGTGAGGAGGCGGCGCTGGAGGAGGCCCGGGAGGCCGATCGACGTCTGCAGGCAGGCGAGGGCGTGACGCCTTTGACCGGCATCCCCTACGGAGTGAAGGACTGTCTCTCGACGACCGGGGTGCGGACGACGTGCTCATCGCGCATCCTGGAGGATTATGTCCCGCGCTACGATGCGACCGTGATCTCGCGGCTGCGCGCCGCCGGCGCCGTGCTCGTGGGCAAGCACAACATGGATGAGTTCGGTATGGGCTCGTCGTGTGAGAACTCCGCCTTCTACCCCACCCGCAACCCTTGGGATCCGGCGCGTGTGCCGGGCGGTTCCAGCGGTGGATCGGCTGCCGCGGTGGCTGCCGAGATGGGGCTGTTCTCCTTGGGTGAGGATACCGGGGGCTCGATCCGTATGCCGGCGGGCTTCTGTGGTGTGACGGGGCTCAAGCCGACCTACGGACGGGTCTCTCGCTATGGGCTGATCGCGTTGGTCTCCTCGTTCGACAGCATCGGGCCGATGACCCACGATGTGTGGGATGCGGCGCTGGTGACGGCGGCGATTGCGGGTCACGATCCACGCGACAGCACATCGCTGGAGGCCCCGGTGCCTGACTACCTGGCGGGGATGGCGCAGGAGCGCCTTGACGGGGTGCGCCTCGGTGTCCCGCGTGAGTACTTCGCCGATGGGATGGAGCCCGGCGTCCGGCAGGCGGTCGAGGCAGCGCTCGCTCATCTGAAGGCGCTGGGGGCTGAGATCCGCGAGGTCTCACTGCCCCACGCTGACCACGCCATCTCGATCTACTACCTGATTCTCACGGCAGAGGCGAGCTCGAATCTGGCGCGTTTCGACGGTGTGCGCTTTGGACTTTCGGAACCGCCGGAGGGTGTCGACATCATCGAGCGTTACCTGCAGACACGTGGGAAGGGGTTCGGTGCAGAGGTGAAACGGCGTATCATGCTGGGCACCTTCGCGCTCTCAGCCGGCTATTACGATGCCTACTATCTTAGAGCACAGCGGGCGCGGACCCTGCTGCGTCAGGATTTCGAGCGTGCCTTCGCTGACGTCGATGCCCTGATCGCACCGACCTCGCCCACAACTGCGTTTCCGATTGGCGAGCGTATCGGCGATCCGCTGCAGATGTATCTCTCCGATATCTACGTCGTGGCGGCCAATCCCGGCGGCGCGTGTTCCCTGGCGGTGCCCTGTGGGTACGCCGAGGGCTTGCCGGTGGGCATGCAGATCATGGGGCCTGCGCTGGGGGAGGCGACGATCTTGCGCATCGGTGCCGCCTATCAGGCGACGACGGAATGGCACATGGCGCGCCCCGAACAGCTTCCGGGTGGTTGAGTCGAGGGGCCCGCGCCTGAACTTCCCGCTGAAGCAGCCCCCTAGGGTCTTGGGAGGAGGATGAGCAAACGATGAATCAACACACGAAGGACTACGAAGTCGTCATCGGCATGGAGATCCACGCCGAGCTGCGGACGGCATCGAAGATGTTCTGCGGCTGTGCCGTCGTGGACACGACGGTAGCGGAGCCCAACACGGCGGTCTGTCCGGTCTGTGGCGGGCTGCCGGGGGCTATGCCGGTGGTCAATCGACGCGCCGTCGAGCAGGCGATGGCGGTGGGGCTGGCACTTCACTGCGATATCAACGCCTTCACCAGCTTCGCGCGCAAGAACTACTTCTATCCGGACCTCCCCAAGGGCTATCAGATCTCGCAGTTTGACCATCCCATCGCGACCGATGGTTGGATCGAGGTCGAGCCTGATGAGGGTCAGGCCGCGCGTATTGGGATTCGCCGGGCGCATATGGAGGAGGATACGGCTAAGAGCTTCCATCACACGACCGGCTCACGTGGGGGCGGTGGCTACACGCTGATCGACTTCAATCGATCGGGTGTGCCGTTGCTGGAGATCGTCTCCGAGCCCGACATGCGCTCGGTGGCCGAGGCCCACGCCTACGCGACCAAGATCCGCGAGATGCTGCGCTATCTCGGCGTGAACACGGGTGATATGGAGAAGGGGGTGCTGCGCTTTGAGGCCAACATCTCCGTCCGCCCGCGTGGCAGCGAGACGCTCGGCACGCGCACGGAGGTGAAGAACCTGAACAGCTTCCGGGCGTTGGTACGGTCCGCCGAGTACGAGATCCAGCGGCAGATCGCGGTTGTGGAAGCGGGCGGTGTGGTCGTCCAGGAGACGTTGGGATGGGACGAGGCCCGCGGTGTCACCTACTCGCAGCGCGGCAAGGAGCATGCACACGACTATCGCTATTTTCCCGAGCCGGACCTCCCGCCGCTGGCGATCGACGCCGAGTGGGTGGAGGAGGTGCGGGCGTCACTGCCGGAGTTGCCCGATGCGAAGCACGCTCGCTTCGTCCGGGACTATGGCCTGCCGGTCAATGATGTCCGCATCCTGGTGGCGGACCGGGCGCTTGCTGATTACTTCGAGGCAGCGGCGAGGGCCCACGCGGGCGACGCGCTCGCGATCAGCAGGTGGATCGTGGGCGAGTTGGCCTTCCTGATGAACCGCGACGGCGTCGACATCGGCGAGGTCAGGGTGACGCCCGCGTCCCTGGCGGCTCTGGTCTCGCTGGTGGACAAGGGCACGATCAGCCAAACCAGCGCTAAGGATGTGCTGGGGGCGATGTTTGCGACGGGGAGGGCGCCCGAGGACATCGTCAAAGAGAAGGGGCTGGTCCAGATCTCCGACGAAGAGGCGCTCTCGCAGGTCGCCGACGAGGTCCTGGCGCAACATCCCGACCAGGTCGCCGCCTATCTTGAGGGCAAGGAGAACTTGCTGCAGTGGTTCATGGGACAGGTAATGCGCGCGACGCGTGGGCGCGCCCAACCGCAGACCGTGCTCGGGCTGCTGCGCGAGAAGCTTGAGGCACGCAGGTAACGCAGACGTTTGTCCTGCGCTGAAGAGGAAAGGGGCGGGATCAGCTCCCGCCCCTTCTTGCGGCTAAGAGCTACGAACGGCGTCGCCTGCGCAGCCCAACGATCAGCAACACGACCGCGACGCCGGCGATGGCCCCGGGTAGCCAGGCTGGAACCTCCGGCAAGGGCTCGGGCAGCTTCGCCGGCGGCACCTTGGCCTGCGCCCAATCGACTTTGGCTGATCGGGCGCCCGTCGTATCGGCATCGGTGAAGTCGGCTCCAGTGACCACCACACGCTTGAGCGTCGCTCCCGTCAGCTGCGCGCCGGTGAAGTCAGCATCAGTGAGGTTGGTACCCATCACCTTGCCCGCCGTCAGGTTCACCTTGCGGGCGGCGGCGCCTTCCATATTCACACCCATCAGCTTGGCGTCGGTGAGATCCGCACCGCTGAGGTCGGCCTTCTCCAGGCTGACGCCCATCAGCCGCGCTCCCAGCATCTTGGCGCCACGGAAGAGGACCCTGGCCATATTGACGCCCATAAACCTGGCGCCGGTCAGGTCAGCATCCGAGAGATCGGCCCCCTCCATATCCGCGCCTGCCACGACCCCTCCCGGCATATCTGCCCCGGCGAGGTTCGCCTTCTGCATCTTCAGCCCGGCGAACTTGATGCCCGCCAGATCCACGCCGCTCATGTCGGCGCCGCTCAGGTCGCGTCCGGTGGCGATCTTTTGGTTGATCGCGACCCTATCCGTTAGCTTGGTCGCTGTCTCGATCTCTTCGCTCTTCGTCATTTCGTCGCTCATCGTGCTCTCCTTAGCTCTCTGCTGCTTCGTTCGTCCTGTTGATGATGGGTCTGTCCATCATCATGGGTATACGATGTGGGGGGGCGTAGGTTGCGCGGGGTAATCATCCGCCTCAGCGCAATCAGCGATTCACCACGCCTGCGCTGCGGGAGGTCGGGTCTCGACGATGTCCTCAGCTTGTCCGGCGAGCCGGTAGCGCCGCGTGGGCTGAACGCTGAGCCTGAGGTGGTGTTCGGCGGCCCACCGGGCAAGGGCGTGCAGGTCGCGCAGGCCTGCCTCCATCGCTATGCCCCAGGTCGTGCCGAAGCGGTAGGTGAAGAAGCCGGGATTGTCGTCGCTGACATAATGCAGGATGGGCTCCAGCGCACGCGCAAGCTCATCAGGAGGCGGGTTCTCCGTGAGGTGGGCGAGGGCGTCGACCGGCAGATTGAGGTCCTTTTCGAAGATGTGGAGGATCCAGGGGCGATAGAGCACCTTGCAGAGTGCATCGGCATGCAGGCCCTGCACGCTGAGCGCATTCGAGGTGGGGATCTCGACGGCATGGCCTTCGACGTCGGTGGCGCTCAGGTGCAGCGTGAAGCGCTCATCGATCATCCTCGGATGCTCTGCCCGATAGGACGCCGGAATCAGCGCGTTGACAGCCTTCAGGATGTCCGCCGCCGCGGACTGGAGCGCCTCGCGCCGTGGCACGCCGTCGGGCACGGTCACGGGCGGCAGCGGCGTGCCGACGTTCATCGTCAGGCGCGGACGGCGGAGCTTCAATGCGGCGTTGAGCGCGCCGGCGGCGCCGCCGAAACCGACCGGCAGGATCGGCGCGCCCGTGTGATAGCTCAGCCACGCCACGCCGCGTTTGGCCTCCATCGCGCCGGGATCCCAGACGCCGCCCTCGGGGAAGACGCCCAGGACGCCGTCCTGTCGGAGCACATCCAGGGCATGCGTCATAGCTGATCGATCGAAGTTGCCGCGGTTGACCGCGATGAGGCCGTAGAGTTGGGTGATGGCGTTCATCCATCCCGGTGGTGCGATATCGCCGGCGCCGAGCATCTCCGGTTGCCTAGGTGTGTAGACCACCATCAGCACGACCTCCATCGTGGCCACGTGGTTGCCGACGACGATCAGCGGACCGTGGGCCGGGAAGTTGGCCCGTCCGCTGATCTCGGGTCGTGCGAGGAGCGGCACGATGACACGGCCTAGCCCACGCAACAGAGCGCGGGTCGCGCGCCGTCGCGGATAGGCGATCGTGTAGGCAGCTTGGCGTGCGGGGCTTGTCACCATTTGAGCTCCCCTGCTCCCGTGTTATGATGTCGACACGCATCCCCAGCTCCAGCCGTGCGCTGTGGGTCAAGATCGTGACGCCCCGTTAAGCTAACATACCTTACCGGCAGATCAAGGTGGCTTCGAGAGGGGGCCTCCGGCGTACCGCGGGATATTCACGTGGCTCAAGAAGGGAAGGCCGATGAACCGAGAGATCCGTTGGTATGACTACCTCAGCATCAACATCTACTGGTTCGCACTGACCACGCGCTCGCAGGTGCTCACGCCGCTGATCGTGCCGTTGCTGGTGCAGCGCTACGTCGGCGAGGCCGTCAAGGGTGCCTATGTGGGCCGCATACGGTTGTGGGCGCTGATGGTCGCGCTGCTGATGCAGGCGCTGATGGGCTTGCTCTCCGATCGCAGCACGCTGCGTTGGGGTCGGCGGCGTCCCTTCATCCTCATCGGTACACTGGGTGAGGTCGTTGTCCTGACGCTCATCGGTGTGATCGCTGGACTTGAGGGGATGACGGGATACCGGGTCTTCTTCGCCGTTTACATCCTCTCGATGATCGCCTCCAACACGGCCCACGCAGCGACGCAAGGGCTGATCCCGGATCTTGTGCCTCCGGATAAGCGCGGGCGCTTCTCGGGTGTGAAGGCGCTGCTGGAGCTTCCGGTGCCGCTGGTCTTCTCATCGTTCGTGGTGGCGGATATGGTTGCTGCGGGGAATCTTTGGGGGGCGCTGTTCACCTTGATGGCGGTCCTCGTGATCTGCGCGGTCCTGGCCATGTGGGCGCCGGAGACCGCACATCCGGGGCCGGCAGCGCCCCTGGACTGGCAACCCCTGATCCGCTTGGCGTTGATGACGGCGGTCTTCACCGTCGTGATCCTGGGCACCGGCGCCGTGGTGCATCGACTGACGGAGGGGGTCACGGTCCTCGCGGGCAACGGGGGTGGATTGACCGTGCTGCTCGCAGGTGTCTTGGGCATCGGATTCGCGGTCCTGGCGGGCGTCTGGCTCAGCGTCACGGTAAGTTTGGGGGATGAGGCGCGGCAGCATCGCTCGTTCACCTGGTGGGTGGTCAACCGGCTGGCCTTCCTGGTCGCTTCGACCAACCTCGCCAGCTTCATGCTCTACTATCTGCAAGAGCGCTTCCCCGAACTCGCCGGCGAAAAGGCCGCCGGGCCGGCATCTCGGGTCATTATGTTCGTCGGTGTCTTCATCATGGTCACGGCGGTGCCCAGTGGTTGGCTTGCCGATCGGTTCGGCAAGCGTGCCCTGGTGGTGGCGAGTAGTCTTATCGCAGCGGCAGGGACCTTCCTCATCTTGCTCGTTCCCACGATGTCCACGCTCTATGTGGGGGGCTGCTTCATCGGTGCCGCTATCGGCCTCTTCTACTCGGCGAACTGGGCCCTTGGGACCGAGATTGTGCCCCAGGATCAGGCGGGCCGCTTCCTGGGCCTCTCCAACCTCGCTGGGGCAGGCGCCGGTGCCGTCGGCGCCTATATCGGTGGGCCGATCGCCGATGCTCATGGCTATGTGCTCCTCTTCACGATTTATGGCATCATGTTCCTGTTGGCTGTACTCGCCCTGTTCGGTGTGACAGACGTACGCTAGGTCCGGAGGGCCCGTATGAAACCGACTCTGCCTGAGCCCTACACCGCTCGTCCGGCGACGATCGATGACGCGGCGGCGGTGACGGAGCTGATGAACCTCGTCGCCATGGACGTCCTGGGGCACCCGACCACGGATGTCTCGGAGGCGCTGACCGATTGGTCGAGCCCCTCCTGCAATCCGACGACGAATACCCGCTTGGTCTTCGCCGGTCCGCGCCTGATCGGCTATGCGGGTCTGTGGATCGAGCCGCCCTATACGGTGATCAACGGCTGGGCACGTGTCCATCCGGAGCACAAAAACTGGAGAGCTAGACATGGATCTTCGATGGCTTGGCATCGTGTTCGTCACCGTCCTGGTGATCGGTTGTGCGGCAGGTGAGACGGCTCCTGAGCCGTCGCCCACGCTCCAGCCGACGTTGACGCCAACCCCGGCGCCTTCACCGACCCCGACCGAGATGCCTCCGTTGACGGGTGTGATGGCCCAGGCTGCGCGGTTGGGGCGGGGCGTCAACCTGGGGAACGCGCTGGAGGGCCCGGAAGAGGGCGCATGGGGTATGGTGATTGAGGAGGCTTTCTTCGGCTTGATCCGCGAGGCCGGCTTTGACACGGTGCGTGTGCCGATTCGCTGGTCGGCCCATGCGCTGACGACGTCGCCCTACACGGTCGATCCCGTCTTCTTCGCGCGGATCGATTGGGTGATCGAGCAATCCCTGGCCCACGATCTCAACGTGGCGATCAACGTGCATCACTATGATGAGCTGTTCGCCGCGCCTGAGGAGCACGCGGAGCGGTTCGTGGCGATCTGGGAGCAGATCGCGCGCCGCTATCGCGATCTGCCGGACGGCGTCTACTTCGAGTTGCTCAATGAGCCCCATGACAGGCTCGACGTCGCGAGATGGAACGCTCTGTTGGCCGAGACGATCGAGGTGATCCGCGAGATCGATACGGTCCACACGCTGATCGTCGGCAGTGCGGAGTGGAACAGCATCGCGAACCTCCGCACGCTCGTCTTGCCCGAGGGTGAGGACAACGTGATCGCCACGGTCCACTATTACGACCCGTTCCTGTTCACTCACCAGGGTGCGGAGTGGGTAGGGCCGGAGATCGGGACGCTTGGCGTCACGTGGCCCGGACCACCCGACGAGGAGGTCGCGCTGGTACCTGAGGCGCGGCAGGTGGAGTGGGTGCGTCTCTGGTTTATGCGCTACAACCAGACGCGCGGCAGCCAGAATCCGGCAAGTCCGGATCTCATCGTGAGTGCCTTTGATATGGTGCAGGAGTGGAGCGAAGCGCATGGCGTGCCGGTCTGGCTGGGGGAGTTCGGCGCCTATAGCACCGCCGATATGGCGTCGCGCGCGCGCTGGACCGCGACCGTGCGCCGGGAGGCCGAAGCTCGCGGGATTCCCTGGGCCTACTGGGAGTTCGGCGCGGGGTTCGGTGTCTACGATCGGGAGGCAGGGGCCTGGCGCGAACCCCTGCTGGAGGCGTTGATCCCGGAATAGACTCTCCCTTCCGGGTTGCGGCCCGAGCAGACTCTGGCTCGGGCAACCCGGAAGGTGGTCCGGCGTATGGGGTGGCGGGAGCGGAACCTTCCGGGTTGCCGGGGAATAGGGGAAGCAACCCGGAAGGGAGGCAGCCCTTACCTTTTTCCGAAAGCGCGGTACAGTACGGTTACTATGATGGCCGGCAGGACAACCTGTCCTCGGAAGATGCCCCAGCGCTTATACTGAGGAGGAAACCCGACATGTCGACGGAGAAGCCCCATCGTGTGGCCCCAAAATCCCTGTCGCGGCCCATGTCGCGGCGACGCTTCCTTGAGTTGGCCGGTGCGGCTGCTGCCGGCCTGCTCATCTCAAGCTGTACGCCTGAGCCACCTGCGGCGTCGGTCGAGGTCGCGCCCACCGCCGGTCCGGCCTCTGCGGAGGGCGCTCTCGCTGCCACCGCCACCGCGCCGGCCGAGTCCGCCGTCGTCCCTCCGCTTTCGACGGGGCGCACCAGCCAGGTCGCTGTCGGCACGGCGAGGAGCTACGATCGGACCACCATCTACAACGCGGTCCGCGATATGCTGGATGACCTCGGCGGGCTGGGTGACGTGGTCGGGCCGGGCGATCGCGTGGCTATCAAGACCAACCTCACCGGAGGCTTGGGCAACGATGGGCCGCCCGGTCTCTCGCCGATGGAGTCCTTCGTGACCCATCCGGAGGTCGTGCGGGCGCTGGGCGCGTTAGCCCGTGACGCCGGCGCGCGGGAGGTCTTCATCGTTGAGGCGGTCTATCAGTGGGGTTCCTATACGCAGTGGGGCTATGAGGAGATCGCAGAGGGTATCGGTGCGACGTTGATCGATCTCAACGCCCCGGATCCCTACGGTGACTTTGTCGATGCCGAAGTACCCGGCGGCGGGCGCTTCTACGACAGCTTCATCTTCAATCCTATCCTGCTGGAGGTGGATGCGTTCATGTCCGTGGGGAAGATGAAGTGTCACTGGACCGCCGGGGTGACCCATGCGCTCAAGAACCTCTTCGGTCTGGTGCCGGCGCGCTTCTACCGTCTCAGTGAGCGCGACAACCACCGGTCGGCGTTTCACGGCCCCACCGAGGAGATCGCGGGTGAGCGTGTGCCGGCGACCATCATCGATCTATGCAGGACGCGCCCGATCGACTTTGCCCTCGTCGATGGTGTGATGACGACCGAGGGGGGTGAGGGACCGTGGATTCAGACCTTTGGCCCCATCGCGCCGGGCGTGCTCTTTGCCGGTAAAGATCCCGTGGCCACGGACGCCATCGCCACGTTGGCCCAGGGCTTTGATCCCGCCGCCGCTGCGATGACGCTCCCATTTGTCCGTAGCACCAACTACATCGCGATGGCAGCCGCCGCCGGGCTGGGCACGCATCGGGTCGAGGAGATCGAGGTGCGGGGGGCCAGTGTGGAGGAGGTCAAGCGTGACTTCAGGCCCTGCGTGATAGGGTGACAGATCTCTGACAGCATAGTGACATGCGCGGTTTGCACTCCTGGGGACATCGAGTAGAATCCCCTCTGTTTGGCTTTTTCAGGATCATGTTGATGATCCTTCTTGTTGCCCTAATCAGAGATTGAGCGTATCCTTTGAGGAGCTAGCGTATTTCATTATGACAACACCATATCTCGAGTACGAACTTCAGGACGGCTTCATCCACAACTGGCTCGTGGTTGGGCCTGTCGAGACCCCATTGCTCCCCCCCTCTGACGATGACACGCCGAACGAAGCGGACCGCAAACTGCGGATCGTGCGCGCTGCTCAGCAAGCTCGCGAGGAGGCGGGGGTAGGGATTGAGATTTCGGGCGATCCCGTGGGACGCGGCACGGTCATGGTGGGGGATGAAGCCTTGCGATGGTCCTACGTGCGCACGCTTGACGACCACTTCGTCGATCTCTCCCTCTTTCGCCACAACTGGACCTATCTCCGGTCCTGGGCGACGACGTGCCTGAACCTCTTCGATCCCGCGGAGGTGACCTTCGAACTGACCACGAATGGGCCGGCGGACGTGTGGATCAACGGAGAGCACGTCCATCGTCACGAGCACTTTCACCATCAGGACCCCCAGACCGTTGCCTTTCAGGCGACGCTGCAGGCCGATGACAACGACATCCTTGTGCGCTTCGAGGAGGTCGCGGCACGGGAGTGTCCCTATGTGATGGCACTGGCGGTGCGGGGCGATGTCGATCCTGAGGATATCACGGTCAGAATCGGCTCGGCGACCGAGCGTACTGTACGTCACATGATGTTCGAGCGTGTCTTCGAACAGGCGGCGATTGAGGGTGTGGCGAACTACCGCGGTAGGGTTGTGAACCTTCACTGGGCCGATGACCTGGAGACCAACTTCAATTTCCACTACAGCATCCAGGGGCCGGGTGAGCGCATCAACGTGAGCGGCGAGATCGAGGCGCAGCCGGGCGCGGAGGCCGACATCGGACATGGCTTCCGGATCTGGCAGGGCCCGTTCAGGGTGGTCCTTCGCCCTGTCGCCACCGAGTACTTCGAGTACGACGTGCGCTATCAGCGGGAGTTGCCCTTCTATATCCTGGACAATGAGTTCTCCGAGGCACCCTACGGCACGTTGGGATCGCGCAGCCGCGAGGCCCTTGAGTATGCGACTCAGCAGAAGGACAATCTCTATGCTGAGATTGCGAAGATGAAGCTGGGTAAATGGGGGGAGCTGAATCAGGACGTCATCCTCGATACGATTGCCTCGATCAACGCGCGAGGTGACTGCAGCGACTTCTACCTGGTGGGCCTGCTGGGCGCGCTGGCGCGCTTTGGTGACGATGAGGCGTTCCCCGAGTCCCTTCGCACCGCGATCCGCGCGTGTGCGCTCGATTTCAAGTACTGGCACGACGAGCCCGGCGTTGACGCCATGTGCTACACCACGGAGAACCACAGCATCCTCTTCCATACCTGCGAGATCCTCGCCGGTCAGCTTTTCCCCGACGAGGTCTTCTCCAACGTGGGTGAGACGGGACGCCGGCACCGTGAGAAGGGCGAGGGCCTGGCGTTGGCGTGGCTACAGACGCGTGGTCGGACGGGTTTTTGGGAGTGGGACTCCAACTGCTACTTCGAGGAGGACCTGCTGGCGCTTTCGCATCTCGCTGGGTTAGCCGAGGACGAGCAGGTGATGGAGTTGGCGTCGGTGGTGATGGACAAGATGCTCTTCACTATGGCCGTCAACAGCTACAAAGGGGTCTTTGGCTCGACACACGGACGCTCCTATGCCCCGATGGTCCGGAGTGGGCAGCTCGAACCGACGTCGGGTATCGGCCGCCTGATGTGGGGGCAGGGGATTTTCAACCAACACCTGCGCGGCGTCGTCGCGATGGCGTGTACGGAGTATGAGTTCCCGATGATGATCGCCGATATTGCGACCAAACTCTTCGACGAGATGTGGGATCGCGAGCGACACATCATCAATGAGGTCGGTGACGAGGTCAACAAGGTCACCTACAAGACGCCGGACTTCATGCTGTCATCGGCGCAGGACTATCGCCCGGGTGAGAAGGGGTACCAGCAGCACATCTGGCAGGCCACGTTGGGTCCCGATGCCGTGGTCTTCACGACGCACCCGGCCTGCATGAGCGAGGAAGGCGCCCATCGCCCCAACTTCTGGGCGGGCAACTACGTTCTTCCGCGCGTGGCGCAATGGAAGGACGCGCTCCTGGCGCTCTACCGCTTGCCTGAGGATGACTGGATGGGCTTTACGCACGCTTACTTCCCGACCTATGCGTTCGACGAGACCGAGGTCGACGAGACCTGGGCCTTTGCACGTAAGGGCGACGGTTATCTGGCCTTAGGCGCCTCGGCAGGATTGACGTTGGTCAAGCGCGGCCCGGCTGCCTACCACGAGTTGCGCTCCTATGGGCAGCAGCAGGTCTGGGCCTGCCAGATGGGGCGCGAAGCCGTGGATGGGAGCTTTGAGGCCTTCAAAGAGCGCGTGTTGGGCACGACCTTCAAGGTCGAGGGGCTGGGCGTGACCTTTGAGACGCTGCGCGATGAGACCCTGACCTTCGATTGGACGGGGCCGCTGCGCCGTGATGGTGAGGAACAGCCGATCACAGGCTTCAAGCACTACGAGAGCCCCTACTGCGTTGAGGAGCTGCCCGCCGAGAAGATCGACATCGGCTTTGGCGAGTTTGTGATGCGCCTGCAAATCTAGATCGATGGCGGCAGAGGCGGCGTGAGTTCACTCCGCTTCTGCCGACGTTGTGGACTTTAACAGACGGATAGGGTGGTCCATCGGGGACGAGAGAGCGGGTCGGTGGCATCTTGTGACGCCACTGCCTATCACAATATGATATTTGGCCGGAAAATAGGTGTTTAGTGGCTTGTCATACCTAAGTCTCTGGGGTATAATGCTCATGTCCCATTGTGAAGGTTCACATCACCCAAAGCCCCTTTCATATGCCCGATGTACAACTCAAACAAGCAACGCTGAGAGACGTCGCTGACCTGGCTGGGGTCTCCTACCAGACGGTGTGGCGGGTCGTGAAGGAACATCCGCACGTGGCTGAGGAGACGCGGCGGCGCGTGCAGGCAGCGGTCCGGGAGCTGGACTACCGACCGCATCGAGCGGCGCAAGTGCTGACGACGGGCCGTTCGTACATTCTCCAACTCATGATCTTTGAGGGGGGGTACGGTAATCCGTTGCCGGCGATGCTGCACTGGATTCAGGAATACGGCTATACGGTGGTGGTAACGGAGATCCGGGACGCGACATCGCGAGAGTCGGTGCGCGCGGCCCTTCGCGAGACGGCCCATATGGTGGATGGGTTGTTGATGGTGATGCCGTATGCGCACTTGGGCTACGAGGAGCTGAGCGAGCTGTGTCAGGGGCGACCCTTTGTGATGGCCTGTACAAAACTCGGCTCGCGGATGCCGTCGGTGGTCTTCGACCAATGGAATGGAGCCCGTCAGGTCGTTGAGCACTTGATCGGGCTAGGGCACCGGCGCATCGCGGAGATCAGCGGGCCGCTTGATAACTACGATGCCGGCCTGCGACACACCTCAGTCAGTCGATGTCTCGAGCTGAACGGGCTTGAGGTCGGGCCGACCGTGGCGGGCGACTTCGATGTGTGCAGCGGATATAGCGGGGTGAGGGAGCTATTGGCGAGTGGGTGGGATTTCAGCGCCCTGGTGATGGGCAACGATCACATGGCCCTCGGGGCCCTGCGTGCGCTGCGCGAGGCGGGGTTGCGCGTACCGGAGGACGTGTCTGTGGTGGGATTTGATGACATTCCTGAGGCGGCCTATTTTGATCCTCCGCTAACGACGGTGCGGCAGGATTTTGACGTCTTGGGTAGGGAGAGTGTCGAGTATTTGGTCTCATTGATCGAGACGAGCCATGCGTCAGAGACGTGGCGCGGTTCGGTGCAGCAACGCGTCTTTTATCCCGAGTTGATGATCAGGCAGAGCACGCGGCCTGTGTGTGCGTGAGCCTATAGCGAGAGGAGGTGGTTCGAGGCGCATAGCTGAATGGTTGGATGAAGTCGCTTGCAGTTGCGTAGTCCTTTATGCTGAACAGTCTCAATTCCTGTAGGAGGAAGAACAATGAGTAAGCTTTCACGTCGGCAGTTCCTGCGCATCTCGGCAGTTGCCGGGGCGGGCGCGGTGTTGGCGGCCTGTGGCGGCGGTACGCCTGCCCCAACCGAGGTAGCCCCCGTTGAGGAAGAGCCCGTCGTCGCT
The DNA here is from genome assembly GCA_040774145.1 of Anaerolineae bacterium. Taxonomy (GTDB): domain Bacteria; phylum Chloroflexota; class Anaerolineae; order B4-G1; family SLSP01; genus PWVB01. The sequence goes on along the minus strand of JAXGUU010000032.1, from coordinate 1,774 downwards.
CCCCCCGAGCCCGAGGTGGTGGAGGAAGAACCGGTCGCAACCGGGGAGCAGCCCTGGCCCCGCGAGAATGTCGGCCGCGATCGCACGTTGATGTACATCTTCGGCGATGCCGAGGAGCCTGCGACCGGCATCGGCAGCCTCTACGCCAACGACTGGCACCAGCGCGGCGGCTCTGCCATGACCGAGTTCCTGTTCTACTATGCTGCTTTGAACGACCGGACCTATCCCTGGCTCGCCGAGAGCTATGAGTACAACGACGACGCCACCGAGTGTACGGTCTACCTGCGCCGTGGCGTCAAGTGGAGTGACGGCGAGGACTTCAACGCTGAGGACGTGGCCTTCACGTTTGAGACGTTGCGCGAGCGGGCCCCCGACTATGCCAACTCCGGGTTGGTGGCGCGGCACGTGGCGAAGACCGAGGCGCTGGACGACTACACGGTCAAGTTCACGCTGGTCGAGACGAACTGGCGCTTCCACTTCACCCACCTGACGGCGCGCTTCGATCGTGGTATCTGGTTCGTGCCCGAGCACCACTTCCGGGATGTCGAGGACTGGCGCGAGTTCGCCTTCTTCGACCTGGAGCAGGGCTGGCCTGTCTACACCGGGCCTTACGCACTGACGCGTATGGAGCCCCAGGTGAAGAACCTGGACCTGCGCTACGACTGGTGGGCGGTGGAGACCGGCTTGGTTGACAAAGAGCCCGACGTGCACCGGATCACCAACATCGGGTGGCCCGGCGAAGAGGTCGGCACCCAGATGCTGATCAACAACGAGGTGGACGTCACCCTGGACCTGCGCCCGGCGTCGATCGAGGCGATCCTCCGCCAGGCGGATCACATCATCACGCACACCGGTCGCGAGAAGCCCTACGGCTATATGGACTGGTGGCCCACGTCGCTGTTCTTCAACACCGATGTAGAGCCCTACAACGACCAGGATGTCCGCTGGGCCGTGGCCTATGCTATCGATCAGCAGACGATGATGGATGTCGGCTATGGTGGCGCAGGTGTCGCGACCAACCTGCCCTTCCCCGGTTACCCCGGTCTGACCAAGTATCGGGATAATGCTTCGCCCGAGCTGAAGGCGCTGATGGACAATGTCCTGGAGCGCGACCTTGACAAGGTCGAGGAGCACATGACCAACGCCGGCTACGCCAAGAATGGCGACGGCTTCTGGGCGAAGGATGGCGCGGTGGTGACCTTCGAGGTCCTAACCGTCGACATCTACGGCGATATCGGTCCGGTGGCGGTCGAGCTGATGCGTCAGGCAGGCTTTGACGCGACGATGATCAACCCGCCGGATGCTTGGGATCAGATGAGCGATGGTCGCGCCAAGGCGTTCTTCCGCGGTCACGGTGGTAGTGTCGCGGATCCCTACACCACGATGTCCTTCTACATCACGGACAACGTGCGCCCGACCGGCGAGGCCGTTGCCAACGATAACTGGCCGCGTTGGGGTAACGAGGCCTACGATGCGATCGTCGAGGAGATGAGCCGCACGCCCGTCGATGACGAGGCGAAGATGCAGGATCTCTTCAACCAGGCGATGACCATCTGGTACACGGAGCTGCCCGAGGTTCCGATCTCGGAGTGGTTCCACCGCCTGGGTATGAACACGACCTACTGGGTCGGTTGGCCCAGCGACCAGGATGCCTACAACACGGCACCCTGGCACTGGACCTTCCCGCTCACGCTGGTCCGCCTGCAGCAGGCGTAAGCAGTACGTGGGATCAGGCGAGGGGACCTGAACAGGCCCCTCGCCTGTGCGTCAGCCG
>JAXGUU010000031.1:0-18608 GCA_040774145.1 Anaerolineae bacterium | reverse complement strand
TCGTGGAACGCACCCTAGGTTGGCTTGTCAAACGCCGCAGCCTCCGGGTTCGCTGGTGCAAGAACCCCGAGAATTGGTTGGCGTTTGTCCAGTTCGCGTGTGCTGACATTCTGTGTAGCATGGCGATTTTCGGATAGATACTAAGTGACCACACAGCATCTGTAGTTAAGGAGGCGAAGATGACAAAGCTGAAGTTGGGGGTCATGGCCCCGCTCGAGGAGGGCCCTGAGGCGACCATCAACAAGGTCAAGGCGTTCGAGCTCCCCACCTGTCAGGTGAGCTGCTGGCAGCGCAACCTGCTCAACGCCGAGATGGCCGACCGCCTGGCAGCCGCCGCCGACAAGGACGGCATTGAGATCACCACCATCTGGACCGGCATGGAGGGCCCGCACATCTGGGACTTCGTCCAGGGGCCCGTGCTCATCGGCTTGGTGCCCCTCGAGACCCAGGCGGAACGCGTGGCCACGCTTAAGGAGGGCTGCGATTTTGCCGTTCGGGTAGGCGTGCCGAGCATCACCACGCACGTGGGCTTCATCCCCGAGAGCCTGACCAATCCGCTCTATCCCCCGCTGCTCGACGCCCTGCGCGAGGTGGCAGAGTACTGCGGCGAGCGCGATATCGAGCTTTGGTTCGAGACGGGCCAGGAGACGCCGGTCGTCATGTTGCGTGTCTTCGAGGACCTGGGATACGACAACCTCGGCGTGAACCTCGATCCCGCGAACCTTCTTATGTACGGCAAGGCCAATCCCATAGACGCGCTCGACATCTTCGGCACCTACGTGCGCGGCGTGCACGCCAAGGACGGCGAGTACCCCACCGGCGGTCGCGAGCTCGGTGTGGAGAAGCCCTTAGGCGAGGGGCGCGTCAACTTCCCACTGCTCATCAAGAAGCTCAAGGGGCTGGGCTACAGCGGTGCGCTGACCATCGAACGCGAGATCACCGGCCCGCAGCAAATCGCGGACATCCGCCAGGCGATCAGCTTCCTGTCGGATCTCATCTAGGCGGACGGGATGATCCTAGATTCGTTCTCGCTCGCCGGTCAGGTCGGCATCGTCACCGGCGGAGGCCAGGGACTGGGCAGGACCTTTTGCCGTGCCTTCGCCGAGGCCGGGGCCGACATCGTCGTCGCTGAGATCAATCCGGAGACCGGCCCCGAGACGGCAGCCGAGATCGCGGAGCTGGGCCGGCAGTCCCTCTTTGTCCCGACGGACGTCAGCGACCGGTCGAGTGTGCAGGCCATGGTCGACACGGCCTTGAGCACTTTCGGCAAGATCGACTTCCTGATGAACAACGCCGGGATCGTCCAACACCTGGAGGCCGAGAACGTGGAGCCAGAAGACTGGCGGCGCGTGCTCGACGTCAATGTGACGGGCGTCTTCTTCTGCTGCCAAGCCGTCGGGCGCCACATGATTGAGCGCCGGCAGGGCAGCATCATCAACATCGCCTCGATGTCCGGGCTCATCGTGAATGTACCGCAAGCCCAGGCCTCCTACAACGCCTCAAAGGCAGCCGTCATCCACCTCACCAAGTCCCTGGCGTCGGAGTGGGCCCCCTACCATATCCGGGTCAACGCGATTGCGCCCGGCTATATGAACACGGCGATGGCCCGCCCCTTCTTCGAGGATCCCGCCGTGGGTGAGGTCTGGATCAACGCCATTCCGATGAAGCGGCCGGGTGAACCCGAGGAGCTGGCCCCGGCAGCGATCTTCCTGGCCTCGCCGGCGTCCAGCTACATGACCGGGTCAACGTTGGTGGTGGATGGCGGATACACTATCTGGTGATAGCGAAGGACGACTGAACCGATCGTGAGTCTCCTAAAGGGACTTCGCTGGTGGATCGCGGGCACCTTCGTCCCCTTCTTCCGGGGCCCCGATCCCCAGCACGTCCGGCAACGCAACATCTGGCACCTCTATCAGGATCTCTTCTGGCTGGGGCTAGCCTCCGCGGCGAGCACCTATATCAATGTCTACGCCATTCGCCTCGGAGCATCGAACCAGCTCATCGGATTGAGCGCGTCAATCCCGGCGCTGCTGATGGTCCTCCTGCGCATTCCGGCAGCTCAGATGATCGAGCGCTCGCCCGATCGGAAGTCACTGATCGTCAGGAGCCTCGCTGCCGGTCGCTGTCTCTATCTGCTGATCTTCCTGCTCCCCTGGCTTGGTCGCCTGCCCATGCTCCGTCAGATCCCGCAAGCGACCCTTCTCGTCTGGCTCGTCATCCTGATGAGCATCCCCACGGTCCTCTCCTCGGCAGGTTGGGATACCTTCTTCGCCGCCATCGTCCCGGAGCGGCAACGGGCCCGCGTCGTCGGTATGCGCAACACGATGACGCACCTGATCACGCTGTCCATCGTCCCGTTGATGGGCAGTTTCCTCGATTGGGCCGCCTTTCCGTTCAACTACCAGGTTATCTTCCTCGTCGCCTTCGTCGGCGCGGCGATCAGCACCTGGCACGTCAACCGCATCGACCTCCATCAGCCCCCGGCGCCATCCAAGAAGCCCAGCGCACCCAACCTTCGAGAGATCCGCGAGATCATCAGTGGCTCGCGCGAGTTCTCGATCATCGTTCTGGGCACCTTCGCCTACCAGTGGGCCATCTCCCTGGCCTCGCCGCTCTTCACCATCTACTTTATCGAGACCCTGGGCGCGTCGGACAGCTGGATCGGCTGGCGGACCACGTTGGCGAGCATCGCCTCGATCATCGCCTACCGCTTCTGGCCCCGCCAGGTCGAACAACGGGGTGAGGCCAAGATCATCGCCCTGACCACCCCCTTGATGGCCCTCTACCCGTTACTCACGGGGCTCAGCCAATCGTTGACGGTCAACTTTCTCATCGTCGTCATCCCCAACTTCGTCAGCGCCGCTGTCATGCTGTCGCGCTACAATATCCTGCTGCGCGTCTCGCCGCCGGACCGACGCCCCACCTACATCGCGATCTACGCGATCCTGGTTAACGTCGCTGCCTTTGTGGGACCACTCGTGGGCGTCGCCCTCGCTGACCGGATCGGCATGCCGGGCGTGTTCTTCCTATCGGCGGCCTTTCGCCTCGTCGCCGGTGCCATCTACAGCCGATTGGATCGTCCTTGGCCGAACCTTCACCTAGGAAGGCGCTCCTCAACCGGCGACGGTCCGCCGGACTAGGATCCGATCTCAACCGATTGTCGGATCACCAGCCCCTGATATACTACACGGAATCTTGTTGTGACAATCCTTCATATTACATCCAGAGGACTCAGACACAGGTAGTCAACTATGCTCAAGCTGATATACAGAATTGCCGGGGTGATCCAATTTGCCGTCGAGCGGTTGGTTCATCATCCCGGACTCACGTTCCTCGCGCTTCTCGGCGTCATTCTCGCCGTCGGACTCGTCAGCAATGCCGCCTTCTTCGCCCAGGCTGTCGACCAGGTCATCCTTGACCAGGAGCTCGCCGAGTTCAGCCGTATGACGGGTCGCCCCCCATTTTCCACGAGCGTCTACACCTTCCCTACATCCGAGAGCCCGATCTCTCTCACGATGGGTGAGGATCTGGCACATAACGTCGCCGGTACGCTCTCGTCAGAGGTCGGCCTGCCTGTTGAGCATCTCAGGATGCAGATCCACAGCGGCAATATGATGCTCCAGCCCCCTGAGGGCGAGACTCAATACGCTGCCGGCGACTTCCTCGGTTCGGTCGACATCGCCTACGTTGAGAATGTCACCGAGCATATGCGCATCATCGAAGGTGGTCCACTTGATCCCGCTACCACCTCAGGCGACGTGCTTGATGTGTGGATGCATACACGCCTTGCCGAGAAGATGGGGATCAATGTCGGCGACGAACTCGCCATCGGCATCAACGTGCGAGCAACGGGGACGCCCATCCGGGTCGTCGGCATCTGGCAGGCGGAGGACCCCTCCAGCTCCTACTGGTTTGAGAATCCCGACGCCACCCTGCAGAACGTCCTGCTTGTCCGGCGCGACGACTATATCGATCGTATCCAGCCCCTCGTCCCCTCACGCAGCTGGTATGTGGCCTGGCACATTATTCTGGACGATGCGCACGTCTACCCCGAGCTCGCGCAGGAGTACCTCCGCGGGTTCACGCGCGCCCAGGTCGTCATCAACCGCTATCTGCCCAGGGCGAGGATCAACACGCCACCGCTTGGCCCTCTGGAGTCCTTTGTGACCCGCGGCGACACACTCACCGCGATCCTGCTCTCCTTCAACCTCCCCTCCTTCGGCTTCCTCCTCTACTTCCTGGTCCTCTCCTCCGCCATCATTGCACAGTGGCAGCAACGCGAGACGGCGATGCTCGTCGGTCGCGGTATGCGTCCCAGCAGCATCCTCACGCTCACGCTCTTTGAGGAGCTCATTCTCTTCCTCTTTGGCTATCCCCTGGGCATCGGGCTCGGGATGATTCTCGCGCGCGTGATGGGCAACACGTCCAGCTTCCTCAATTTCACCAGTCGCGCGCCGCTGCCGGTCGCACTCCGGGGCCTCAACGTCCCGATCACGCTCGTTGCCCTGCTGGTCGCGCTGATCTCGCGGATGGTGCCGGCGGCCCAGGCGACGCGCCTCAGTGCCGTGGAGGTGGATCGTTCCCGATCCCGCCCCTCGCAGGGTCCCTTCTGGTACCGTGCCTACCTTGACTTCCTGCTCCTCATCCCCACCTATTATGCTTACCAGCAGGTCTCGCGCCACGGCTCCCTGTCGGCGCTCATCACCACCTCCCCCGCCGACCTCTACCAGGACCCGCTCCTCATCCTCGTCCCGGCGCTCTTCATTCTCACCGCTTCGCTGATGACGCTCCGCCTCTTCCCCTTCATCATGCGCGGCCTTGACTTCATCGCCAACCTCATCCCCTGGGCAACGCCCCACCTGGCTCTGCGCCAGCTGGGTCGCCGCAGCCACACCTACATCAATCCCCTTCTGCTCGTCATCGTCTCGCTGGCCCTGGGCGTCTATATGCTGTCGATGGCAGCCAGCCTCGACCAATGGTTGATCGATCGCATCTATTACGAGACCGGAGCCGACTTAGCCTTCAATGTCATGCCGCTCTCAGCCGACGGCACCTCCCCTACCACCGTCATCACCGGCGAATGGATCCCGCAGCCCGGGAACTTCATGGATGTGCCCGGCATCGCCGCGGCGACGCCCGTGGGTAGCTATCCTATGACGACCCGGATGATGAACACCGGAAACGTGCGTGGTCGTTTTATGGCCATCGACCGCCTGACCTTCCCTCAGGTCGCTTGGTTCCGCAATGACTTCGCCGACGAGTCACTCGGTGCCCTGATGAACCGTCTCGCCGCCAACTCCAATGCCGTCCTCATCTCCCAGGAGCTCTTCGACGAGAACGAGTTCTTCATCGGCGACACGATCAATATCGGCATCGCTGTCAACTACGAGTTCCATATCACCGATAGCTTTGTCGTCGTCGGCACCTACGACTACTTCCCCACCGTCTACGAGGAGGAGCAGCCCACCATTATCGGCAACCTCGATCATCTCAACTTCTTCGTCGGCATGCCCATCCCGCACGGTGTTTGGGCTCGCGTCGACGGCACCACCGATCCGCGCGAGGTGCTCGCCGCGATTCCCTCGGTTCTCAATATCGCCACCAGCGGCGGCGGCGACGCCATCAATAACATCCGCACCGAGCAGGCCAAGTTCGAGCGTGTCGGCGTCTTCGGCACCCTCACCATCGGCTTCCTCGCCGCGGTCGTCATGGCCCTGATGGGCCTCCTTATCTACACCTATGCCTCCCTCCGCGAGCGCCTTGAGCGGTTCACCATCCTACGCGCCATCGGCATGCTCCGTCGCCAGATCACGGCTCAGGTGGTGATGGACTACGCCTTCCTGACCGCCTTTGGAGCGATTGCCGGCGCCTTCATCGGCGCCTTCGCCTCCAACCTCTTCGTCCCCCTCTTCCGCTTCACGGGTCAGCAAGGCGTCCCGCTCCCCCCCCTGATTCCCATCATCGCCGAGGATCAGGTCCGCTACCTCGTCTCCATCTTCGTCGCTGTGATCGTGACGCTCGAGGTAGCCGTCATCAGTCGAGCCCTCTCCAGGCGCGCTTTCAGCTTGCTCAAAGGCGTCTTTGGCTAGCCCTACATCTCTACCGGGTGGTCTCTCCTTCCGGGTTGTCGAGCCCGCATCTGCGCGGGTCGACAGCCCGGAAGACTGTATCTCTCTGTCCCTGATGTCCTGTTCCCAACGACCCTAGCGCAGAAAGGAGCCCCGGATGACCAGCAAGATCCGTATCGGCATCATCGGCGTCGGCCTGATCGGCAAAGCCCACCTCCGCCGCTATCAACAGATTCCCGATGTCGAGATCGTTGCGCTTGCCGATATCGACGTGCCCGAAGGTCAGCGCGTTGCCGAGACCTTCAACATCCCCAACGTCTACACGAACGGCTACACGATGCTCAAGAACGAGCACCTCGATGCCGTCGACATCTGTCTTCACAACAATCTCCACATGGCAGGCACCCTAGCGGCCCTCCGGGCCGGTTGCCACGTTTACTGCGAGAAGCCGATGGCAGGCACCTATGTGGATGCCCTCACGATGCTCAACACCGCTCGTGAGCTCAACCTCCATCTCTCCATCCAGATCGCCAACCTCTTCGCCCCTGAGACCAAGGCCGCCAAGGCCCTCATCGACACGGGCCGCCTCGGCAAGATCTACCACGCTCGATCCGCGGGTCATCGCCGCCGGGGGCGCCCCTTTGTCGATGGCTACGGGCGCAAGGAGTTCGTGGACAAATCCATTGCCGCCGGTGGCGCCTTCTTCGATATGGGCGTCTACCATATCGCGACCATCCTCTACCTCCTCGGCAACCCGAAGGTAGAGCGCATCACCGGGAAGACCTATCAGGAGACGGCTATTGACCCACGCCGACGCGAGATGAGCAACTACAGTGTCGAGGAGCTGGGCATGGGCTTTGCTCGCCTCGAGAACAACATTGGTTTTGATATCATCGAGGCGTGGGCCATCCATCTCGATACCCTGGGAAGCTCCTACGTCGTCGGATCCGAGGGCGGCGTCAAGCTCGATCCCTTCGGCTTTTTCCGCAACGATGGCGATCTCGCCCTCGATGCCACCGGCGACCTGGATCAGTTCAGCTACCGCCTCCACAACGTCCACGATCAGGGGGACGTCTACGACAGCCCACAGCACCACTGGATTGCCGCCCTGCAGGGACGAGTTGAGCTGCTGCCCACCGCTGAGATCGCCTTGAACACGATGCTGATCTCAGAGGGTATCTACCTCTCCGAGAGGCTTGGGCGAGAGGTGACTGCTGACGAGGTCCGGGAGCTCTCGACGTCCGCAGCTATCGATATCTAGCGTGACATCCAGGGCATTGAGCTCACAGAAGAGCTCAGTGCCCTCAATATCCCAACTGGGATCATCGCGATCCCCCCTCCCGACTTAACGCCTCAGCGGAAAGCCGGAAGGGTCCGGATCTGAAAGGCGCATAGCTATGCAGACACCACTCCGCATCGTCATGATCGCCTCTGAGGCCGTTCCGTTCGTCAAGACCGGCGGTCTCGCCGACGTGGTCGGCGCGCTACCCCAAGCCTTGAGCGCCCTCGGTCACGACGTTCGCGTCGTCCTGCCAAAGTACGGCGCCATAGATACGCTGGCCCATCCCCTGCGGCCCCTCATCCAACCTCTCGGCGTCTGGATGGGTGACACGGAGGAATGGTGCTCCGTCTACACAACCGAGCCCCAAGGCGACGTCCCTGTCTACCTGATCGAATCGGACAAGTACTTCGCCCGCCCCGGCCTCTATCACGACGACGCCCTCAATGACTACCCCGACAATCCCCGCCGCTTCGCCTTCCTCACCCGCGCGGCGCTGCAACTCTGCCGCGACCTGCCCTTTGTCCCCCACATCGTCCACGCGCACGACTGGCAGACGGCCCTCGCTCCCGCCTATCTCAAGATCTGGCATTGGAACGATGCCGTCCTCGGTCCCGCCGCGAGCGTCCTCACCATCCACAATATCGGCTATCAAGGCGTCTATCCCGCGGACCACTATCCCTACCTCGGCCTTCAGTGGGGCAACTTCACCTCGGGCAAGTTCGAGGATCACGGTCGGATCAACTTCCTCAAGGGGGGCATCCACTACGCTGACCTGGTCACCACCGTCAGCCCGACGTATGCGCAGGAGACGCGCACGCCCGAGTACGCCCACGGGCTCGCTCCCTACCTCAATGACCGGCGCGACGATTACCTCGGCATCCTAAACGGCGTCGACTACGGCGCCTGGGATCCGGAGACCGACCCGCTCATCCCCGCCAACTACACCCGTCGCGATCTCCGCGGCAAAGCCGTATGCAAGGAGGCTCTCCAGCGCCGCCTCGGCCTCGACGTTGACCCGACTCTGCCGATGGTCGGCGTCGTCAGCCGCTTCGCTCACCAGAAGGGCCTCGACGTCCTCGCTGCCGCCATCGAGCCTGTCCTGGCGGATATGGTGGTTCAGTTCGCCATCCTGGGCTCCGGAGATCCTGATCTCGAGGCTTTCTACGCCCGGCTGGCTCAGCGGTATCCCGGTCGTGTCGGCGTGCACATCGGCTATGACAACGCTCTCGCCCACTGGATCGAGGCCGGCGCCGACTTCTTTGCCATGCCCTCACGCTATGAGCCCTGCGGCCTAAACCAGATCTACTCCCTGCGCTACGGCACCCTGCCCATCGTCAGGAACACAGGTGGTCTGGCCGACACCGTCACCCAGTACGATGAACGCACCGGCAGCGGCACCGGGTTCAAGTTCGATGCCCTGGCACCGCATGCCATCCACGGTACCATCGGATGGGCCGTCAGCACCTGGTATGACCGCCCTCACCATATCGCCAAGATGCGCCGTAAGGCGATGACCCTTGACTTCTCGTGGGAGAAGAGCGCTCACGCCTACGTCGAGGCCTACACCCAAGCCATCACCAACAAGCAGAGGTCGTCATGACGTGCGGTCGTTCTGCTCTGACGCGCTGCCTATGTCTGATCCCATGTGACTTACCGAAAGGACCTTCAAAATGAGACTCGGAGCACCTGTCCACGCTGAACCCCTCACGCCGGCGTCCTGGATCGCCGCCCTGCAAGCTCAGGGCTACACGGCAGCCTACTGCCCCATCTCCGCCGATGCCGACGAGGCCACCCGTCGCGCCTACGTCGCGGCGGCGCGCGATGCCGACATCATCATCGCCGAGGTTGGCGCATGGAGTAACCCGCTAAGTGCCGATCCCGACGAGCGCCGGGCGGCGATCGCCACCTGCCAGACCCAGCTCGCCCTCGCCGACGCCATCGGCGCCCGCTGCTGCGTCAACATCGCCGGATCCTGCGGACAACCTTGGGACGGCCCGCATCCCGACAACCTCACGCCGGCCACCTTCGACCGTATCGTCGACACCGTGCGCACGATCCTCCGGGCCGTGAACCCCTCGCGCACCTTCTATACCCTCGAGCCCATGCCCTGGATGTATCCCCACACCGCCGACAGCTACCTCGCCCTTCTCGAAGCCATCGACCATCCTCACTTCGGCGTGCACGTCGATATGGTCAACGTCATCAACAGCCCCGAGCGTTACTTTGACAACGCCGCCCTGATCCGCGAGTGGTTCGCCAAGCTCGGGCCCCACATCCGCAGTTGTCACGCCAAGGACACCCGACTCGACTCACGCCTCACCACCCACCTCGACGAGGTCCGTCCCGGCGAGGGCAACCTCGACTACGTCACCCTCCTCACCGAACTCACCGCACTCGACCCCGATACACCGCTGATGGTGGAGCATCTCGCCACCGACGAGGACTATCGGCTCGCCGCCGCGCACATCCGCAACGTCGCTGCGGACATCGGTGTCAGCTTTGCGGGCGGGCATGCCTGAGTCCCTGTTGCTCACACGCATCGAATAAGGAGATCATCATGCGATTCGGAGTCTGTGCAGATCCTCAAGCGGCACCCACGCTGGCTGCCGCCGGCTTTGACTTCATCGAGCTCCATGTTCAGAATCATCTCAAGACCCTCGAAGGCGATGATGCCTTCCAACCGGCGCTTGCTACCATCCGGACTGCGCCGCTCCCTGCCCCTGCCGCCAACTGCTTCCTCCCGGCCTCCCTTAAGGTGACGGGCCCGGTCATCGATGCCGCCGCGCTCGAGGCCTATGCCTTGACCGCCTTCGCTCGCGCCCAGGCTGCCGGCATCCGCACGATCGTCTTCGGATCTGGGGGCGCCCGCCGGATTCCTGACGGCTTTGACCGCGGGTCGGCTTGGAAGCAGCTCGTCTGGTTCGGGCAGCTGATCGCCCCCCTGGCCCAAGACCACGACGTCACCGTCGTCGTGGAGCCGCTCAACCGCGCACGGGATGAGTGCAACGTGCTCAACTCCATCGGTGAGTGCGCCCGCTACGTTAAGGCTGTGAACCATCCCAACGTCCGTCTCCTTGCCGACGCCTACCATTGGGCGCTCGACAACGACAGCTTTGGAGAACTCGTCACCAACGCCCACCTGCTGCATCACGTTCATATCGCCACCGTTCCCTCCCGCCTTCCGCCGGGGGGCGAGCCCTGTCCCGCCTTGCTGTCCTTTTTCCACGCCCTGGTTCTTGGCGGTTACGCTGGCCCCGTCTCCATCGAGTCGCGCTGGGACGATCTGCCCACCCAGGCCCCCGCGGCCCTCGCCGCCATGGTCGCTCTCGTCGAGGACGCCACCCTGTGACCCCATCAGGAGCTTATGATGCCCCACCTCATCCTGGCCCATGACCTAGGCACGACCGGCAACAAAGCCACGCTCTATGATGCCGAAGGTCGCCTCCTCGGCAGCGCCTTTCATCCCTACGACACCGACTATCCTCAACCCCGTTGGGCCGAACAGGACCCTCAGGACTGGTGGGACGCCGTCTGCACATCCACCCGACAGCTCCTCGCCAGCACCAACACGCCCGCCTCCGACATCGCCTGCATCACCTTCTCGGGCCAGATGATGGGCTGCGTCGCGCTCGACCGCGACGCTCGGCCCCTGCGGCCCGCCATCATCTGGGCCGACCAACGCGCCACCGACCAGACGGAAGCCCTCGGATCGCGTATCCCCTTCGCCGACATCTACCGCATCACGGGTCACCGCCTGAGCCCTGCCTACTCAGTTGAGAAGATCCTCTGGCTACGGGATCATCAACCCGACCTCTTCCAGCGTGCCTACAAGTTCACCCACGCCAAGGATGCCATCGTGGCAAGACTCACCGGCGCCTTCGTGACCGATCCCTCCGACGCCTCCGGTATGAATCTCTATGATCTATCCACGGGTTGCTGGTCACCCGAGATCCTCGAGGCCGCCGATCTCGATCCGGCCCAACTGCCCGATATTCGCCCCTCCGCCTCGGTGGTCGGCACCGTCCTGCCCAGTGCCGCGGCGGAGGCCGGTGTGCCGGCGGGCACACCCGTCGTGATCGGCGGCGGCGACGGCGCCTGTGCCGCCGCCGGCGCCGGCGTCGTCGCTCCGGGCTCGGCCTACAACTACATCGGCGCCTCCTCGTGGATCGCCCTCGCCACGCCCGCACCTATCTTCGACCCTGACTACACCACCTTCACCTTCGCCCACATCCTCCCCGATCTCTTCATGCCCGACGGCACGATGCAGACCGCCGGCGCTGCCTACCAATGGACCCGCGACCAGCTCTGTCCCCAGGCGATCACCGCCGCAGCGACGCTCGACCTGAACCCCTATGATCTCCTCAACGCCCAGGCCGCCCAATCGCCTCCTGGTGCCAACGGCCTGCTCTTCCTCCCCTATCTCCTTGGTGAGCGCAGTCCCCACTGGGATCCCTTGGCCCGCGGGGCCTTTGTCGGTCTGACCATCCGGCATACGCGCGCCGACCTGATTCGGGCCGTTCTCGAGGGCGTCGCCCTCAACCTACGCCTCATCCTGCAGGCCTTTCAGGCCCAGGGGGCCCAGCCTGATGCGATGCGCCTGATCGGCGGCGGCGCCCGCAGCCCGCTGTGGAACCAGATCCTCGCCGATATCTACCAGCTACCCGTCCACCGCCTCTCCCTCCTCCAGGAGGCCACCTCGATGGGCGCCGCCCTTGCCGGTGGCTTGGCCCTCGGCCTCTATCCCGATGCCTCCGTGGCCCTAGCTATGAACCCCATCGCTGCCACACTCGAGCCTAACGCGAAGACTCACGCGCTCTACACCGAGCTCACGAGCCTCTTCGCCGCCGCCTACCGGGCCCTTGCCCCCCTCCATCCACGGCTCGCCGACCTCCCGTCGACGTAAAACGGGGTGCTATCCATCCCAGGATGACGCTATCCAAGAGGAGTATCGATCATGTCGAGTCACATACAGCCCGGCTTCGAGGCCGAACTCCGCATCCCCACCGGTCCGGTGATCGCCGGCCTGCTCATCACAGGCATTCTCCCCTACTTCATCGCCGAGCTCACCTCGAGTCAATGGGCAATCGTCAACCGCGCCATGAGCCTCAGCCTCGCGATACTTCCTCTGGGCCTCACCGCCTGGCTGATCACGGCCTGGCGTCCCAGCCTGGGCCGCTGGTTCCTTCTGGTCGCCCTACCCGCAGCGATCTACGCCGCGACCCTGATCCTGGATCTCCCGCAGGTCCTGATCCTCGCGGCGCTGCCCGTCGCCCTCGCGACGCCCCTCATCCGCTTCTCGGCCTCGATCCTCGTTGCCGTGTTGCAGACCGCCGCCCTCCTCCTCGTTCCCCGCCTACAACCGACCCTCGCCGACGCGCCGACTCTCAATCTGGCCATCCTCGCCACCTGGGCTGCACTCGGCACCACCTACGGCACCCATCGTCCCGTCCATCAACTCATCGACTGGGTGGAGGACTACTTCCATCGCGGACAGCACTTCCTTGAGGAGGCGCGCGACCGTCAGGCACAGCTCGAACAGACCCTGGAGGCCTTCGCCACCGCCAACCGGCAGCTCGCCCTCGCCAATCAACGTACCACCGCGCTGCGCGAGATCGCCGAGGAAGCCCAACGCGCCAAGACGACCTTCGTCGCCAACGTCAGCCACGAGTTTCGCACCCCGCTCAACATGATCATCGGCCTGGTCGACCTGATGGTCGAGTCCCCCGAGATCTATGCCGTCGTCCTGCCCCCGGACATGCGCCAGGATCTGCAGGTGATCCATCGCAACTGCGAGCACCTGTCCAATATGATCGACGATGTTCTGGATCTCACCCGCATCGAGTCCGGTCGCTTGGCCCTTCACCGCGAGCGGGTGGCCCTCGGCAACGTCATCGACGCCAGCGTCGCTGCCGTCCGCCCTCTACTGGACAAAAAACAAGTCGCCGCGCACGTTCACGTGCCCGGCGACCTTCCAGACGTCTACTGCGATCGAACTCGTGTTCAGCAGGTGATCCTCAACCTCGTCAGCAACGCTGCGCGCTTCACCGATCATGGCCATATCACGATCGAGGTCCATCATCAGAACGGGCAGGTCCGCATCAGCGTCCAGGACACCGGCGCCGGCATTGCCCCTGAGGACGCCGAGACGATCTTCGAACCCTTCGACCAGGGCCGCCTCTGGCACGGTCGCGGCGGCAGCGGTCTCGGTCTCTCCATCTCCCGTCGGTTCGTCGAACTCCACGGCGGGCGCATGTGGCTGGAGAGCCGGCTGGGCGTCGGCACTACCTTCTACTTCACGCTACCGATCTCCCCGCCCATCGCGCCGCTTGCGCGTCCCGGTCACACCATTGTGCCCGACTGGGTCTGGCGTGAACCGGCTGTCCAAGCTTCCCGCGCCTCCTACTCCGATCGTCTTACCCTTCCCCGCCTCATCCTTTGCGACCCCACGGGAGATCTGCATGCCTGGTTCGCGCGACACGCGGACACCTTCGAATGCCTCCATACCCACGACGTCGCGCAGGTCGCCGATGCCCTCGCCCACGCTCCTGCCCACGCGATTCTCATCAACACGGCGGACCTCGACAACCTCTGGCCCCGGATGCGCGAGCTTCAATCCCTCGCTCCCGACACGCCCATCATGGGCTGTGCCGTCCCACGCACGCTCGAGCGCGCTGCCGACGCCGGTGCGCTCGGCTATCTCGTCAAACCCGTCACGCGCGCCAGCCTCACCGCTGCACTCGACCTCACGCCGACGCCGCCCCGCCGCATTCTGATCGTCGATGACGATCCCGACGTCCTGCAGCTCTTCACCCGTATGCTGCAACTCCACGATCCGACCCTCGACATCGCCACCGCCGGCAGCACCGAGGCCGCCCTCCGCCACCTGCGCACACAGCCCATCGACCTGATGCTGCTCGATGTCATTATGCCCGGCACCGATGGCTGGGGACTCCTCACCACCCTGAGCGCGGATCCTACGTTGCCGACCGTCCCCACCCTGCTCGTCTCCGCCCAGGATCCGGCGGATCGCCCACCCCTGAGCCCCCTCATCGCGGCGACCATCGGGGAGGGGCTCCCGCTAAGCCGTCTCCTGCGCTGCACCGAAGAGCTCTCTACACTCCTCCTTGAGCCCGAAGGAGCGCCTGATCTAGTGCCTGGATGAACTGGCGGGGCCGCACGGGCTTGGCCAGGAACCCGGACGCGCCTAACGACAGGGCCAGCTCCTCCTCCCGGACCACCGTACAGATCACCACCGGGATCGACCGCGTGGTCGGGTCTTCGTGCAGGTGCATCAGCACCTGCCAGCCATCCACGTCGGGAAGCATCACGTCCAGCACGATCACGTCCGGCTGGATCGCCCGCACCGCTTCCAGCACCCCTTCCCCGGCACCTAGATGGACCAGCTGATAGCGCGTTCCCACCGTACAGCGGCGGTAGAAGTGACCCATATCCGCATTATCGTCAACCGCGAGCACCGTCAGCCGCTGCGCCGCCGACGGCATTCGGATCGCCACGAAGACAGCGCCCTCCTCTACCGAGACCTCGACCCCCACGCCCATCGGGGTCAGCACGTCGCCCACCAGCGCCCGCCGCAGATCCGCTCCATCGGCCCCGGTCTCGACCGCACCGGCAATGGTGATACGCACCTCACCATTCTCCAACCCCGCGAAGACCGTCACCCGACCCCGCTCCCCCTGGTACCGCACAAAACGCCCGATCGCGGTGATCAGGATCTGCCGCAGCACGGAAGCGTTCAGAGCCGCCGCCAGATCCGGCTGCACGAACCCCACCTCGACCCGATCCTCGCCCAGGCCCAGGGCGCCCTGGAAACTCAACACCCCGGCCAGCGTCTCACCTACATCGGCCACAGCCCCTGGGGCTCGGGCCTGTAGCGCCGCCAGTTCGCGTCCTATCTGCGCCTCCCAGTCCCCCGCCTGCAGCTCGCTCCCGACTGCGGCCCTGCCCCGATCGCGCCGTCGCTCCCAGAGGCGCCGCGCCAACGTGTGCACCGCCTCACGCTGAACGCGGTTCAGGTGCCGGACGCTGATGTCCATCAGCTCCGCCGTCTTCTCCTGCGTTAGTTTGGCGACGAAGCGCCTGTGCAGCACCTCGTAGACGCGCGCGAGATGGGCTTCGTCCGACAGCACACCGCGTGGCTCGAGCTCCTGGATCGCACGAAGCAGGGCCGACTGCACCGGCAGCGGGCCATCCTCGGGAGATACTCCCACGAGTTCGACAAGGCCTGCAGGCGGCACATAATCCGGATCGTAGAGATGCGTCAGCGCCTCGAGGATCTGATCGTCAAGTTGGTCGGGATTCTCCATTGTATGGCTATCACTCCATGGCAGGCTATTGGCAGATTCATGGCCTGGAAATCGCCCGTTCGGTATGCTAAGATAGAAATACGGACGACGAGCAGCCGTGGTGTTGACTATGGCAAACCATCATAGCACGTCCCAACGGCACGGTCAATAGGTGTCGCGCGCCGCCCCAGGTGGCGCATTCCCTTCATTACTGCACTTGCCACAAGGAGGATCCGTTATGGAGAAGCTGTCACGTCGTAACTTTCTGAAACTGGCCTCGGCCGGCGCGGGCGTTGCACTGCTGTCAGCCTGCGGCGCGCAGACCCAGCCTGCTGCACAGGAGCCCGGCGGCGAGCCGGTCGTCGGTGAGCCGGCTGTCGACAAGGTCACCGTCGAGATGTGGACCCCCCATCCCCTCGAGGACAACATTGGGATCACCGAGTTCATGGCTGAGAACTACCTGCCTGACCATCCCGATACCGACTTCCTGTTTACCCGCGTCCCTAGTGAGTGGGAGCAGAAGTTCGCCACCGCGGCTGCCGGCGGCACGCTCCCCGATATCTTCGCTGTTGACGGGATTAACCTCCCGACGTTCGCCAACCGCGGCCTCACCGCCGAGTTGAGTGACGCTGTGATCCCGCAGGAGATCCTCGATGACTTCTATCCTCCTGCCCGTGCCGAGATGCAGTTCCGCGGCAAGACCTACGCCACCGTCTTGGAGACCAACTCCATTGCCCTGCGCATCAACGTCGACAAGATGAACGAGGCCGGGGTCGAACCGCCCGAGACCTGGGATGAGCTCATCGCCACCGGTCAGGCCCTCACCTACGATGTCAACGGCAATCACCCCAACGACGCCGCCTTTGACTGGAACGCCGTCCGTCAGTGGGCCTTCGAGCAGTGGTGCTGCCTCGGCGAGGGTTCCGTCTGGATGGTCCTTCCCTGGATCTGGATGAATGGCGGTCAGGTCTACGACCCGGCGACCCGTGAGGTCACCATCGACGCCGAGCCCGCTGTCGAGGCGATCCAGTTCCTCAAGGATCTCATCAACGTGCACAAGATCTGGCCCAAGGCCGGTATGGCCGAGGCGGGCCCCGAAGGCACCTTCTACGGTCAGGTCGTCATCATGAGCGCCACCGGCGCCTTCGACCTCGCCAACCTCACCGAGACCAACCCGCCCGAGTTCAGCTGGGATATCGCTAAGTTCCCGCGCCCGGCAGATGGTCAATTCGTCAGTGGCGTCGGCGGGTGGCTCTTCTCGGCCAACCGGGACGGCCAGCATCTCGAGCAGACCCTGCCCATCATGGCTTTCACCACCACCGACACTTGGCAGCTTCATACCTCCAAGTACGGTTATGCGCTCACAGGCCGCAAGAGCATTGCCGAACAGCGCCTCCAGGAAGTGCCGCAGTTGGCCGTCTTCCTCGAGGCGATGGAATCCGGACGCGCTCGCCCGCGCAGCTCCCAGTACCCGCTCATCACCGACGCCCTCCAGCAGGCCTTCGATGAGGCCATCTTCGGTGATCGCACACCTGAACAGGCTCTGGGTGACGCTGCTCCCAAGATCGCGGACGCTCTGGCCAAAGAGGATGCCGAGTAGGCTCTTCTGATTACCGTCTGTCTCGGCAATGAACACCGGCTCTAGGGCAAAGGATCATTGCCGAGACAGCTTTTTACCGTTCGGAGGTCATCCACATGCTCTCACCTCAGACCTTTAAGCAGTTCTCAGGTAAGGGGAAACTCAAGTTCGACCGTGAGGCACTCTGGGGCTACATCTTCGTCGCCCCATGGGTCATCGGCTTCCTTGTCTTCACCCTCGGGCCCGTTATCGCCTCCATCGGCCTCAGCTTCTCCGACTACGACTTCTTTGCCCCACCGAAGTTTGTCGGCCTGAGCAACTACATTGAGCTCTTCACCCGCGACCGACTCTTCCTCCTCTCGCTCTACAACACCATCTACTACGTCCTCTTCAGCGTGCCCCTGGGCATCATCTTCGCTTTCCTGCTCGCGCTCCTGCTCAACGTCAAGCTTCCCGGCATGAACATCTACCGGACCGTCTTCTATCTCCCCGCCGTCACCTCCGGCGTCGCCGTCTCCCTGCTCTGGATCTGGCTCTTCAACCCTCAGTTTGGGCTGATCAACTACCTCCTCCGTTCCATCGGCCTTCCCGGCCCGGGCTGGCTGGTTGATCCGACCTGGTCGAAGCCTGCCTTCATCCTGATGAGCCTCTGGGGTGTCGGCGGCACCGCCGTGATCTTCCTCGCCGGTCTGCAAGGCGTGCCGACGTCACTCTATGAGGCGGCTG
This sequence comes from Anaerolineae bacterium, assembly GCA_040774145.1. Classification (GTDB taxonomy): domain Bacteria; phylum Chloroflexota; class Anaerolineae; order B4-G1; family SLSP01; genus PWVB01. The sequence goes on along the minus strand of JAXGUU010000031.1, from coordinate 650 downwards.
TCATCGATGGGGCTAACACCTGGCAGAAGTTCCGCCATGTCACGGTTCCTATGATGACCCCGGTCATCTTCTTCAACCTCGTCATGGGCCTCATCGGCTCCTTCCAGGTCTTCACATCCGCCTATGTGATGACGGGCGGAGCGCCCCAGAACTCCACCCTCTTCTACGTACTCTATCTCTTCCGTCAGGCGTTCCGTCTCCTGCGCATGGGCTACGCGGCCGCCATGGCCTGGGTCCTGTTTGTGATCGTGATCGTACTCACCCTGATCCAGTTCCGCCTGTCACAGAAGTGGGTCTACTACGAAGGCGAAATGATGAGGTAAGGGGGGAAACCAATGGCGGCTCAAGACATACAACACAGCACACTTTCGCGCACTCGGCACTTCAGCTGGTACCGCGTCCAGAAGACGCTGTCCAAGGTTCTCTGGTATTTCTTTCTCACCGCCCTTGGCATCATCTTCTCGCTGCCCTTCTTCTGGATGCTCTCCTCCTCGCTCAAGGTTGAGGCCCGTATTTGGATCTACCCACCCCAGTGGATCCCCAATCCGATCCTCTGGGAGAACTACCCGGAAGCCCTGGAGCTGATGAAGTTCTGGCAGCTGCTCAAGAACACCCTCTTCCTCACCACCGTCGGCACCTTCGGCGTCGTC
>JAXGUU010000030.1:0-19050 GCA_040774145.1 Anaerolineae bacterium | reverse complement strand
GCCCCCGACGCCATCAACCCCTTGGGGATGGAAACCCCCGTCAAGGCGGAGGGTGTGTTCTTCTCCGGTGGCTATGGTCACGACTACATTCAATTCGCCGCCGACCTCTTCGCGGGCTTGCATCCGGGCAGCGAGGTCACGGTGGAGCCCATCCAAGGTGTGGCGGAGAAGCTCCGCCCGCGCTTCGTGGGCGGCAATCCACCTGACGTCATCGACAACAGTGGCGCGGGGAGCCTTGACTTCGGTGCGCTGGTCGCGGAGGGGCAGTTGATGGATCTGGCGCCCCTGATGGGCGCTGCGGCACTCGATACGCCCGGTGCGACCGTTGCGGAGACGCTCTTCCCCAAGTCGCAGGACAATCTGATGATCAATGGGGTGCAGTACGGCCTCAACGTGACCTACTCGGTGGCGGGCATCTGGTACAGCAGCAAGCTCTTCGGGGACAAGGGATGGACCTACCCCAAGACCTGGTCCGAGATGTTGGACCTGTGTGAGACGATCAAGTCCGCGGGTATCGCGCCGTGGACCTATCAGGGTAAGTATCCGGGCTACATGATCTTTGGCCTGCTGGAGCCCATGATCTACAAGAAGGGCGGCCTAAGGCCGATGATCGACATCGACAACCTCGTCGATGGAGCTTGGGGACACCCCGCCGTCGTCGAGTCGCTCAATGAGATGTACCAGCTCGCCGAGAACGGCTACATCATGGAGGGCACTGAGGGCCTGAACCACACCGAGAGCCAGGCTGAATGGCTGCAGGGCAAGGCGGCCTTCATCCCATGTGGGCTGTGGCTCGAGAACGAGATGAAGGACATGATCCCGGACGGCTTCAACATGGTCATCGGTCAGGCGCCTGGGGATAAGGATGCCGCACGCGCCGAGGGTGGGGAGCCCTTCATCGTTCCCTCCAAGGCCAAGCACCCGACCGCCGGGATGGAGTACCTGCGGTGCATCATCTCGAAGGAGAGCGCGAAGTACTTCGCGGTCAACGTGAGCGCGATGATGCCGGTCGTCGGGGGCACCGAGGGCGTCACGGTCAGCACGGCGGTGCAGTCGGCGGTGGACATGGTCGAGCAGGTCGGGGACGATGTCTTCCCAGGGCTGCGGTACGGCGGTTGGTACAGCGATCTGAGCAATGAGGCCACCGCGATGATGGGCGAGATGCTCACCGGCAGGATCACGCCGGAGCAGTTCGTCGAGAACGTTCAGGCCATGGCCGATCAGGTGAAGGCCGATCCTGAGGTGACGAAGTTCACGCGTGAAGGCTGACGCCTTCACGTACGAAGGCTGACGCCTTCACGTACGAAGGCCAGAGCCTTTACGCGCGCTAGGGATTACCCTGCGCGATCGTAGCGTCCGTCCAGGATAGGGCAACCGCCCTATCCTGGACATGCTGATGCCCCCGATCGGTCACGATCGGACCCGCAGGGGGCGCGTGACCCAGCAAGGTGCCGGCAGACAGAGAGGCAGTCTATGAACAAGCACAAATACCGCGTGATCATCCCATTTCTGGCGCCCGCCATCATCCTGTATCTGGTCTTCGTGATCTACCCCTATGGGCGGTCGATGTACAACTCATTGACCAGCTGGCGAGGGGTGAGTGCGCTCCAGCCCTTTGTGGGCTTGGCCAACTACGAACGGATGATCAACGATGACCTCTTCTGGAACGCGTTGAGGCATAACTTGGAGTACCTGATCTTCGTGCCCGTCATTACCATCACGATCAGCCTTTTCCTGGCCTTTATGATCACCCAAGGCGTGCGGTTCGCCAAGTTCTTCCGGGTGGTCTTCTTCTTCCCACAGGTGATCTCACTGATCTCGATCGGCGTGCTGTGGAGTTACATCTACCACCCTACGATCGGCATCGTCACGTCGATCATGAAGTTCCTGAAGCTGGAGTGGTTCTTTCAGCTGTTCGGCTTCCAGGGCATCCCGGTGTGGATCGGCGACCCTCGCACGGTGCGAGCGGCCATCGCTTCGGTTGTCATCTGGCAGGCCGTGGGCTTCTATATGGTGCTCTTCCTGGCAGCGATGGAGGCGATTCCCCAGAGCTTCTATGAGGCCGCGATCATCGACGGCGCGAACCGCTGGCACCAGTTCAGGTATGTGACACTACCGCTGCTGTGGGACACGATGCAGACGGCCCTCGTCTACTCGGGGATGGGCGCCTTCAACATGTTCGCGATCACACGGGTCATGGTCGTCAGCGGCTCGTCGACGGCGCGCCCCGCCGATGTGCTCTCGACCTATCTCTATGAACAGGCCTTTGAGGCGAGCCGGTTCGGCTATGCCACGGCGATCGGGGTGACCCTCTTCCTGTTGATGCTGGCACTTTCGATCCTGACGATGCGAGCCACCCGCCGCGAGGCGGTTGAGTACTGAGCGGGGGGATGACACGATGAAAGACAAGCTGTCCGAACGACTCGGCGGTCTGGCCATCAACAGCGTCATCTACCTGGCGCTGGGCTTGTGGTCGGTGATCGTGATCTTCCCGATGATCTGGGTAGTGATCAGCTCCTTCAAGACGAGCCAGGAGATCTTCTTCAGCCCGTGGGGACTCCCTGCGGCGCCCCAGTGGAATAACTTCGTTCGTGCATGGAGCGACGCCAACATCGGACGTTATTTCTTCAACACGATGGTGGTCCTGATCCCCTCGATCTTCTTCACACTGCTGCTTTCGGCGATGGCGGGCTACGTGCTGGCGCGCTTCTCATTTCCGGGGAACCGCGCGATCTTCTTCCTCTTTACGGGGGGGATGCTCTTCCCGGTGATCCTAGCGCTGGTGCCGCTCTTCTTCCTGCTCCAGTCGATTGCGCTCCTGGATACCCATACCGGGCTGATCCTTGTCTATGTGGCCTATTCACTGCCGTTCACGATCTTCTTCATGACGGGGTTCTTCAGGACGCTCCCATCGGAGCTGCTGGAGGCGGCTGTGATCGACGGCGCCAGTCAGTATCAGCTCTTCTTCCGGATCGTGATTCCGTTGGCGAAGAACGGCCTGGTGAGCATGGGGATCTTCAACTTCCTGGGCCAGTGGAACCAGTACATCCTTCCGCTCGTGTTGTTGACATCCAGCTCGAAGTATGTACTCTCTCAGGGGTTGGCGTTCTTGCAGCATCAGCAGCGCTATCAGAGCGACTGGAGTGGTCTCTTTGCCGCGGTGACGATGGTGATGTTACCCACGCTCATCGTGTACGCGATCTTCCAGAACCAGATCCAGCGCGGCCTGACGGTTGGTGCGCTCAAGGGTTAGCGAGGACGCTGCTACATCCCTAGTTGCGGAGGGCGCCTTGCGCGATCGTCGCACTTTGTTGTGCCTGGAGGGTGGCGGAACCCGCTGCCAGGCTGCGCTGCTCGACCGAGCGGGGAAGGTACTCGGCACGAGCCAGTCCACCGATGTCAACACCAACTTCGTCTCGCCGGAGGCGGCCCGGACGGCGATTCTGACCGCCGTCGAGCAGGTTCTCGAGGTCTCTGGGGTGGCGGGGCGCGAAGTGGCCCACTTCGCGGCGGCGCTGGTCGCGACTCGGGCCGGGCCTGAGCTCCTGGGTCATCTGTTGCCCTACGCGACCTTCCACGAGTACAATGAGCGCGATGTGGTCTTCGCGCGGGCAGGGCTCTTCGAGCCCCACGGCGTGGCGTTGGTTGCTGCGACCGGGGCCTCGGCCTGGGGCGTGCGCGCTGATGACGGACGCACGTCGGGCTGTGGGGGCTGGGGATCGTTGCTCGGTGACGAGGGGAGCGCCTTCGCCGTGGGCTTGCGCCTCCTACGTGCGGCGACCCGTCTTTATGAAGGCCGTATCACGGCGCCCTCGCGCATCGTCGAGACGCTATGCGAGCATTTCGGGCTGGAGTTAGCGACCTTCCGGGCTGGGCTGTGCGACGTGGCCTACCAGCGTCCCCTTACTCGGGCCGATATCGCCGGGCTCGCCCCGATCGGCACGCGCCTGGCCGCTGAGGGCGACGAGGTCGCGCTCCAGATTGTGAGGCACGTCGTGGCTGACCTGGCGGCGTTGGCGGTGCACGCGGGTCGTGGCCTCTTCGCTGCGGATGAGGCCTTCGACGTCGCCGCAGCTGGGGGGCTGTTCAGTGCCGGCGATCTGGTCGTCGTGCCGCTGAGAGAGCGTCTGACCGCTGCCTTCCCCCGTGCCCGGCTGTTGATGGGTCGCGTGGAGCCGGCTATCGCGCTGGGGCATCTGCTCCTACACGATCGCGGCGGTGTGCTGTAGGCGTGGGTCGTCGACTGCGGCAGATCGGCGCATCCGAGTGGGTTTGGACTCAAGCTCAGAAAGACGAGGAGACATGGAACTCATTGACAGGTACTTCGACGCGCTCAGGGACAAGATAGACGAGGTCGCTGCAGATCGAGCGGCGATTGAACGCGCGGCGGCGCTGTGTGTGGAATCGCTGACCAACGACGGGGCGATTCACATCTTCGACAGCGGGCACCTGGTGTCGCACGAGCTGATCCGGCGCGCCGGCGGGTTGGTGGCGCTGAACCGGCTCTCCTTCGGCCTGACGATCGACAACGTGGTTCGGTCACGGGCCGCGGAGCCGCAGGATAACAGCGAGTTGAGCTACGGTTACATCCAGTACATTTTCCAGAGTGCCCAGTTGCGGCCCGGCGACGTCCTCTTCGTCGGCAGTGTGTCGGGCAAGTCCGCGAATGTCGTCGAGCTGGCCCTGCAGGCGCACTACCACGGGCTCATGGTGATTGCGATCACGTCGATGGCCTACAGCCCGCAGCTCAAGTCGGGTCATCCCTCGGGTAAGCGTCTCTACGAGGTGGCGGATCTGGTGCTCGATAATCACACGCCCTATGGCGACGCTATGCTCGAGGTCGACGGGCTCGACTACGACGCGATCCCCTTCTCCGGGATCGGGGCGGCGACAGCGCTGTGGGCGGTGGTGGCGGGGATCATCGAGATGATGCTGGCGAAGGGCCTCAAGCCGACCATCTATCCGAGCGTCAATCGGCCCAACGGTCCCGAGCTGGTGGACCGCGCGGACGCGGAGGCGTTGGAGAAGGGATACTGACATGGGATACTTCGACGAGATCGTCGCCCTGTTACAGGAGGTCCAGGAGAGCCAGCACGAAGTGATGGAGCAGGCGGCGCAGGTCATCGCCGATGCGATTGAGGCCGATCATCTGGTCTACGTCTTCGGGGCGACCCATGCCGGTATTCTCGCACAAGAGCTCTTCTATCGTGCCGGGGGCCTTGTACCGGTGAACCCGGTGCTGCCGCCGGGGTTGGTCACCGATGTGCGGCCCGTGACCCTGACGTCGCGGTTGGAGCGGATGCCGGGGCTGGGCAGCGAGATCGTGACCGAGTCACCGATCGAGGCCGGAGACGTGCTCATTGTGCACTCGGTGTCGGGGCGTAACGCCGCCGTCGTCGAGTTCGCTCTGGGTGCGCAGGAGCGTGGCGCCTTCGTCATCGCGCTCACCTCGGTGGGGTATTCCAGCTCGGTCACGCCGCGCGGGCCCGGGCTGCCGCGCCTCTTCGAGATGGCGGATCTGGTGCTCGACAACCGTGCCCCGGTCGGTGATGCGCTTGTCGCGTTGCCGGGGCTGGCGCAGCGGGTGGGGCCCTCGTCCACGATCACGGGGGCGGCGATTCTCAACGCGATTGTCGTGCGCGTTGCCGAGCTGTTGATGGCGCGCACCGGCGACCCACCGATCTTCATGAGCGCCAATCTGGACGGAGGGGACGCCTTCAATGAGCGCTGGCTGACGCACTACAAGGGGCGGTTGACCTACCTCTAGACGCTGTATGGCCCTCGTGGCCACCGGAGCGTGGTGCCCTGTGCCGACGCAGACCCCATCGCAGTCCAGCATGGTGGGCTGCTCCTCCTGATGTATCCCTGACGCGCGTGCCCGTCGCCGTCCGGCGGCTAGCGCGTCACCGCGGTGGCGCGGGCCGGAGCAGGATGCTCCTTCCGGATCCGCTTCTCGACGAGGGCGGCTGACATCAGAACGATGGGCACGCCGGTGCCGCGATGGGTGCTGGAGCCGACAAAGTAGAGGTTGCCGTATTGGCGATGACGGTTCTGTGGGCGCAGGTAGCCGACCTGGAGCACGTTGTGGCTCAACCCGAACGCCGTCCCGCGCGCCAGATTCCAGACGTCCCGGTAATCCGTCGGCATCAATGTCTCCTCAAAGCGGATGCGCTCGCGCAGGTTCTGCACGCCGATCTTCTCGAGGCTCCCGATAACCCAGCTGCGGGCACGGTCGCGCAAGGCGTCCCAGTGCTGGGGGGTCTTGTCGTCGAGGCATCCGACGGGGACCAGTACCATGATGGCATCGCCGCCATCGGGCGCCATCGAGGGGTCGGTGCGGGTGACCGCGTTGACGTAGAACGACGGCTCCTCGGGCATACTGTACTCATTGAAGATCTGTTCGAACGAACGCTTGTACTTGTGGTCCGCCAGGAAAGCGTTGTGGTGCAGGAGCGCGTCGGAGCGATCGCCCCGGACCGCCCAATAGAACATGATGGCCGACGAGGTGTACTTCTTGTTGTGCAGCCGCCGAGCCATAGGATTCTCCGGCAGCAAGTCGGCGTAGACATAGGGCACGTCGGCGTTGGCGATGACGATATCGGCCCGCAGGGTTTCGCCGTTCTCCAGCGTGACCCCGTTGGCCCGATCGCCGTTGACGTCGATCCGCTTGACCGAGGTATGATAGTGGAACTCCACGCCGAAACCTTCGGCGATGTCGACCAGGCTCTCGACGATACGGTAGAGTCCGCCCATCGGGTACCAGACCCCCTCAGCTAGCTCCGTGAACGGCAACAGCGTGTAGGTTGCCGGCGCGTCATAGGGGCTGAGGCCCAGGTACATATTCTGGAAGGAGAAGGCGGTGCGGAGACGGGCATCCTTGAAGTGCTTGCTGATGACGTTGATGTGCTTGTCCAGCGGCTTCAGCTTCCAAAGCAGCGGCAGGTGTTCCGGTGCGAAGAAATCGAAGGCGTTGTAGAGATTGCGGCCCACGAACTTCTCCAACGAGAGATAGTAGTGCCGGTAGCCCTCCTCCATGAAGTGAAGCAGCGACCGGAAAGAGCCCGGCTCCATGGCTTCCATCTGCTCGCGCATCTCCACCATATTAGGCGTGATGTCGAGATAGGTGTCGTCGTGAAAGTGGACCCGATAGTTGGGCTCGACGCGGCGCAGATCCAGATGATCCTCCATGCGCTCGCCCAGGTCGGCATAGGTCTGTGCATAGGTCTCCGGCATCAGGAAGAGCGTCGCGCCCATGTCGAACGTATAGCCTTCGCGCTTCAGCAGGGCGACTCGCCCACCTGGCGCACCCGTCTTCTCCAGCACACGCACCCGGTATCCCAGCTTGGCCAGCCGTGCGGCGGCGGCGATCCCGCCGATCCCGGCGCCGATGATGAGGACATCATGCATGATCTTCTCCTCTACAGGCAGGATGAGGAAACACATCGTCCTAATTGTAGCAGTCTGTATACATTTTATCAAGTTTAGAAGCAGACATGTTCATATTTTCTATGCATCGTCGTGCTTTTGCTTCGCACACGGCCTGCTATACTCTCCCTACGATCTCTATCCACAGGAAGGACCTCAGACCCATGGCTAGACCCAGGCTGATCCTTGTCGAGGGCATCCCCGGCTCCGGGAAGACGAGCACCGCGCGCTATGCCCGCGACTGGCTCGAGCGCCACGGTATGCCTGCGCGCCTGTATCTCGAAGGGGATTGGGATCATCCGGCGGATTTTGAGTCGGTGGCTTGTCTGACTGAGGCTGATCTGGCGAATCTTCGGGCGCGGTTCCCCGCCCAAGCGAGCTTCCTCGCGCAGCACGGGCGTCAGGACAACGGGATGTGGTTCTTCAGCTATCGACGACTGCAGGCCGAGCACGGGGCCGAGCCCGATACGCTCTTTGAAGCGCTCGCGCGGTTCGACGTCTACAACCTACCCGCCGAACGTTTCCAGGAGCTGCTGTTGGCCAACTGGCGGGCGTTTGTTACCGACGCGGTCGGTCGAGGGGTGACCTATGTGTTTGAGTGCTGTTTCCTGCAGAATCCGATCACGACACTGTTGGCCTACCACAATCTACCCGTTGAACGCGTCTGCCGGCACATCGAGTCGCTCGCCGAGATCATCAGACCGCTGGCGCCGCAGCTGATCTATCTTGCCCGGCGCGATGTCGCTGAGACGCTTGAGACGGTACGGCGCGAGCGACCGCAGGCGTGGGCCGACCACGTCATCCGGTATCTGACCGAACAGGCCTATGGTGAGGTCCACGACTTGAGCGGCTTCGACGGCGTCATCGAGTTCTACGCCAGGCGCCAGGCGCTTGAATTGGAGCTGCTGCCCTCGTTGCCCTTCTCGTCTGCTGTCATTGGTGACGAGGGCGACTGGGCGGCGCGCCATGAGGCTGTGGCGGCGTGCCTAGGCGACGGGCAGGTCTAGGATGAGTGCCGGAGGCATCACGGCAGCGGAAGGCGACGAGATCCGTGTTGGGTGTACTCCGCGAAGGCCTCGAACACCGCGATGACGTTGTCGAGTGGGGTCTCCGGCATGATCGAGTGGCTCGTGCCACCGATGTAGCCGCCGCCGAACCGACCGAACAGCGCCACCAAGGCGTGTATCTCACGCTTCACGTCCTCCGGCGTACCGTAGACCAGGGTGCCCTGGACATCGACGCCGCCGTTGAAGCAGATCTGACCGCCAAACTCGCGTGAGAGCCACTGCACATCCATCGCCTGCGGCTGTACGGGGTTGAGGACGTTCAGGCCAAGATCCACCAGGTCGGGCAGGATGGCGCTCACGTCACCACAGAGGTGCATCCACACGTGGGCCCCGCCCGATCGGACGCGGTCAAACATCCGTTGATAGGCGGGCTTGTAGAAGCGACGCCAGTCATCGGGCCTGATGAGCAGACCACGCTGCCAGCCCCAGTCATCCGAGAAGTAGACGGCATCGACGCCGCAGCGGATCCACTCGTCGATGATGGCTACGTTGTAGTCGACGATGCGGTCGCGCAAGCTGCAGAAGTCGTGCTCGTGGAGGTAGGGGTCCATCAGCATGTGCTCAAACCCCCGCAGCATCCACAGGCGCTCAAAGAGCGTGAACCAGACGAGGGACCGGGCGTAGCGATCGCCACGGCGGCGCAACCGTTCATGGGCTGCAGCGAACCGCCCGGGCCGTTGAGGATCCGGGAAATCGTATCCGGCCAGCGCCTCATAGCCGTCGATGAGCGGATAGGACACGGTCTTCGCCCCATTGCCGTCATCGGCCCACCCGGTCTGCCATTCGTCCCGCCATCGCGTGACGCCGTCATCGTCGATGCGTCTTGTCTCACGTGCCGCCGCAGTGATGCCGCCCAGGAGGTCGTCGGGGCATCCGGCGACAAGCTCACGCACCCGTTCGCGCTTAGCCTCGTCCTTATCCCGCAACCAGTCGAGATCGACATCGACCGTGGAGGGCAGATACGCCGGATTTGAGAACTCGATGGTGCGCGTGTAGACGTCTTTACCGCTCATAGATCCTCCTCGACCTTCTTTGGGCTCGGCCGGGACGCGGCTTCGGAGCGACTCGGCTCTATGCAGCCCGCGACACGAGTGGCGCTGCAGGGTTTGTCCCGGTCACTGCTTGACCAAGCGCATCCTCATCCAGTAGACGTTGTAGGGACCCCAGCGAGAGAGGGTGAAATAGACCGTTTCGCCCCCATTCTCAACGTATCGCGGGTTCATGAACGGGGCGTAGATTCCCGGATCGCTCTGCCGGGTCAAGACGGTGATGGGCTCTCCCCAAGGCCCCCACGGCGTGAGCCCCTCCCTCAGGATGAGGTCGCCGGGACCGCCCAGATAGGTCATGATCCAGCGCTCGAGATACTCGTTCCAGATCACGGAGAGCTCGCCTACCATATCCTCGACGATGGTGACGGCTTCATCTTGGTCCTCGCGCCAGACGGGGGAGCCGTCGGACGCCGTGCCGGCGAAGTAACGGTAGCTGCTCAGCTGCTCAATCTCGGTCTCGGGTACTTTCATCAGCTGGATGCCGCCAAACCTCCCCGCGGGAATGCTCCAGAAGTAGATGTTGATGGTCCCGTCGTCGTTCGTTATCTTAGCGGGACTGACCTGGATGAAGTTGCCGGCGCCGTCCCAACGCGGCGTATCCAGAACTTCCCAGCTCTGGCCCCCATCGACCGATCTCGCCACACCGCTGTAGTTGGCCTCCCACACACCGGGCGGGCCCCAGTGGTTGACTGACATGAAGTAGAGATACATCGTCGAGCCCACGGCAATGCCGTGGGTGGGGATGCGCGTGATCTCGACCCTGTCCTGTTTGCGAGCAGGTATCAGTTCGATTGCGCGGCCCGACGCATCGGAGATGAAGCGATCGAAGGTAATGCCGTCGCTCGGTTCGTCGTCGGTGGTCACTGCCATCGCGTTGGAGCGCCAGTCCTGCCCGCCGCCGCCCGACATCCCAGGAGTCCAGTACCCGAACGTGTCGCCAAAGACGAAATAGGTCCTATCATCCACGTTGAACATCGAGCCCAGGTCGGTCCCGGCGACACCGTAGGCGTCCGTCCGGTTGATGGAACTGGGGCCTGTGAGCTGAGCCACCTGCTCAACGTCCGCCACGCCCGCGAGCACCCAGGACGCGTCCGGGTTGATACGGAGGCGAGGCGGCTGCGGTGCGGTCCGTGCGCACGCGGTCAGAAGGAGGATGGCGACGACAAATCCTGCAGATCCCTTCAGCATCTTGTGCCTCCCCGGAGCGAGTTACCGCGCCCGGCATCCCCAGGTCCGCTCACCGGCGATGGACTGATGTGGTCTACTGTCTACGCATGGACCTAACCGCATCTTCCTGGGCAACCTGCACCTCCTCGCTGGAGTGTACCTGCTGCGCTTGCCATTGTACAGCACTGCGACCAGGGCGCACGCATCTGGCCCTCCAGCTGGCAAAGTAGACGATCATCATGTATAAGTAGAGGTGCAGACTCATAATCGCCGCCAACCGACCTGTCCACGCAGCAGTCTGAGAGGAGACGAAGATATGAAGAGCTACCGCAAAGAGCTCTGGTTCCACATCCCCACACGCAGGGCGTTCGTCAATATCACACCCGACGTCGAGGCCTGCCTGCGCGAGAGCGGCGTGCAGGAGGGATTCGTGCTCGTCAATTCGATGCATATCACCAGTAGTTGCTTCATCAACGATGACGAATCCGGCCTACACGCCGACTACGAGGAGTGGCTGGAAGAGCTCGCGCCGCACGCGCCGATCAGCCGTTACCGCCACAACCGTACCGGCGAGGATAATGGCGACGCGCATTTGAAGCGCCAGGTGATGGGGCGCGAGGTGGTGGTGGCGATCACCGAGGGGCGGCTGGACTTCGGCCCGTGGGAGCAGATCTTCTACGGGGAGTTCGACGGCGGGCGTCGCAAGCGCGTGCTCGTGAAGATCATCGGCGAGTAGCCGCCACGCCCCCGGCAGGCTGCCGCTGAGCGTCCCCATCGGCACGAGCACGTCGGTGGACACGGGTCCACGCTCGGGGCAAACCGGCTCACTCATCGGCAAACCGCGACGCGCGGCGCCCTCCCGTCTGCCAGTCCAGCGTCAGCCAGTCCTCCGCGTGCCGGACCTCCACCCTCTTGGCGGGATAGGGTGCCTGCGTGGCGACGGTGTCGTAGCGTGGGAAGTCGCGCAACGAGACCACGCGCCCGTGCTGCCGGAACGGGCCGCGCCAACCGAACTGCAGGCGTCCCTGGGACGGGGACGTGTAGTCCACGCGCAGGCCTCGGAATCGCAGGGGCGCGGTGCGGATCGCGGCAACGAAGTCGGTGAAGCCGCCGTTTTCCTCGCGCGATCCCAGTTCGCAGATCCACACGTTCGTCCTGCCCGGCGCAAGCATCTCGCGGTCCCGATCCGGACCCGCTTCGGTCTGCCAGTGGTAGGGATTGCGCGAGTGCAGGGCCAGGTAACCCTCCCCCTTTCGGGCGAAGATCCAGCCATCACACTCGATCACCTCGTCGAACCTGTCCTGCGGCAGCCACGCGTGGGTGAATAGGAGGCGGTGGGTGACGTAGGGACCCGGTAGCGTGTTGATCTTGTAGACGGCGATCAGCACGTTCTTGACCTGCGCGACCCGCGGCAGGGTCCCTTCGCCGGTCCAGTAGTCAGGCGTTGGGCCCTCGCGCTTGGCGGGATGCCCGGTGAAGCAGACGGCGTCGGGCCCCAGCGTCGCCTGCCAGATGTGGTGCTGGTCGCCCCCGAAGCCGGCGCGATGATCCACTGCCGAGCTCAGCATATAAGCGGGGGTGCGGTAGGTGATGATGTTCGGCGCGCCCCGCATATTGCGGCACACGTCCTTCTCTACAAGCCGCATCCCGGCGCGCAGCAGGCCCAGGCGGCGCAGGGTCAGGAGGAGGCGCTGGTTCTCGCCGAAGTCCTTCAGGAAGCTGTTCTGCCACCAATTGAAGGCGTCCATCATCCGCAGCGTCAGTGCCGCGGTGCGCGGGTGAAGGTAGGCCTCCATGCTGAGGAAGACCATCCCGTCCTCGAGGCTCTCGAAACCCAGCCCGAACCTCTCGGCTTCGGCGATCTCGATGCCCATGCGCTGGCGGTTGAGCATGGGCGACGGATCACGTGCCACCTCCTGAAGCACGCGCGGCAGCCGGTAGCGCGTCGTGAGGGCCACGCTCGGTGCGCTGAGGTTGCGGCGAGGAGCGAACGTGCCCACGCCGAAGAGCAGGCGTGACGAGGCGGCGACGCTGTCCCGCGCCGCCCACTTCTTCTGCTCCTCGTAACTCCGCCCGTGGCTGCCGGCAAAGAGCCCCTGAAAGCTGTTAAGTGCGACGTCCAGGAGCATCAGATCTGTGACCATCATCGCTCGCTGCGCCAGCTCCTCGTCCTCACAGAAATCCACCAGACTCAGCAGCGCGACGAGGTCCTCGTCATAGTAAACGTTAGAGAGCCATTCGCTGAAGCCCGTCCGAAAGCGCAGGTCCAGCCACCGCACAATGCGCGGGCGGGCGATCGCCCGCTTCTCCCGCCCTGTGTGCCCTGCATTGGTGAAGACCTCATCGGGGAAGAGCTGTCCCGCCAGGTAGGCGCCCGCTGCGTAGAGGATCGTGTGGTTCTCCGTCCAGGTGCAGAGCGAGTCGAGGCCCGGCTCGTCAGGCCAGTACTTGAAGCCCAGCACCGTCGCGCGGATCCGTGAGGCTAGGTCGGGACTCGCGGCGTCGGGAAACTGATAGAGCAGCCGCAGCAGACCGTGCAGCGCGAAGTCGGCGCAGTCGTGGCGTTCGTCGATGAAGTCACAGACGCTACGGATCTCCGCTTCCTGCAGGCCGTGGCCGCGCCCAGTCTGCCGGGTCGCGACCCGGAGGAGTTGGTAGTGGGCGGCTCGCGTCGGTGAGAGCGGCTCCTGGTTCTCCAGGAACGCCTCGATGAGGGCTCGGTGCCGTTCGCGCATCACCCACCGACTCCCGCGGTGGCCAAACCGGCTTCTGAGCCCGCCGCACCGTCGGGGTGACTTCGTCTGAGTCCTGATTCATAGCATAGAGCCGTGGCGGTTCCTCGCTTGCGTGTCAGGCGTCGTGGTGCATCGCGCTCGTCGTGGCGATTATACACCCCCGCGGGTGGTGTTGCACAACGCCACGCTGCCCGCTGCGGGGCTATGAAAGCTCGGCTAGCGGCGTCCCACGCCCCGAGGACGGGGCTACAAGCATGGTATTGCGGGGGGATGGCTATGCTATGCGAGGTGGGTTGCGTCAGGCCACCGCTCAAAGCCGGCGGAACGGCTTTGAGCGGGAGAGCGGTGGCGTGCTGTTGAGGGGGGCTACGGCGTCCGACGCCCCGGGACGGGGCTGCAAGCTTGCAACCGCGCGCTTCCCGCCCCGGGACGCGGCGGGCTGGTCCAGCGGTGGGCCCTGCACACTGTAAACGCCAGGCGGGCACGACCGACTGAAGGGTGGGTGCGATAGCCTTGCTGCGTGCAGGTTCTGTCGTGAGGTGCGGTGAAGGACGCCGTCCGGCGACGCCGGTTCCAGCCTCGATGCTTGTCGGCTCTGTACATCGCGTCTATCATCATGGAGACCATCGGCGAGTGAGACTCACGGTAGCGCGTGAAGGAGGTCGACATGCGTGAAACAGGGACGGATCTCGGTCGGGTGCGTATCAGGCCCTATGGGGCGGGCGACACAGCGGAGCTCTTACGGCTTTGGGCCCTGAGCATGCCGCAGGATGCCATCGACGAGGCGGGCTTCCTCCAGAAGGTGCTCCTCGATCCGAACTTCGATGCGCGGGGATGCCTGGTTGCCGAGGTGGGGAGTCAGCTGGTCGGGTTCATCCTGGCGCTCATGAATCGAGTCCCGTTGGACATCGAGCCGGTGGATCGGGAGACGGGCTACATCACGGTGTTCTTCATCCATCCTGACCATCGACGCCAGGGCATCGGCTCGGCTTTGGTCCGGCGGGCCATGGATTTCCTACGCTCCGAGGGGGCCGTCCAGGTGAGTGTCTGTGGGTATCCCCGGAACTATTTCTTCCCCGGGCCGGACGTGCATCTGTACGCGGGCGCGGTCGCGTTGTTGGAGAAGCTGGGCTTTGAGACGCTCTACACCGCCATCGCGATGCACGGGTTTCTGGGAGACTTTGACAGGCTGTCGGAGGTGGCCTTGCAGGATCTCGAGCGCCGCGTCCTGGATGCGCACGGCGTTCGGGTGCAGCTCATCACGCTCGACTATGTCAAGGATCTACTGCTGATGATTCGGGCGCATTTCAACCCGGACTGGGTCCGCGACGCCCGGCATCTTCTGGAGCGGTATGGTCCTGACTGCCGGAAGCTCCTTGTCGCGGTGACCGACGACGAGCAGGTGGTGGGGTACTGCCAGTGGGGAGGTTTCGAGCCCGGGCGATTTGGTCCGTATGGGGTTCGTCCGGATATGCGGGGTAAGGGCATCGGGAAGCTCCTCTTCCATAGGTGCCTGAACCTGATGCATAAGGAGCGTGTCCACAGCATCTGGCTGATGTGGACGGGACCGGAGGGCGCTGCTGCTGCGGTGTACCGGAAGGGCGGGATGCGCGAATATCGCCGCTGGGCCGTGATGCGTAGCGCACTGTAGGCCATCTTGCTGAGGTCGACCGAGAGATCTGCATAGAAAGGGGAGCACCATGAGCAACGACAAGCTAAGCACAGTCTTCTTTGACGCCCACGCAGCCGACATGATCAACTCCTCGGCGGGTACGATCGCGAACTACGCCAAGGCAGGGCATCGCGTCACGCTGGTGGCGCTCACGCCCGGTGAGAAGGGCTATGCCTTCTACGAGGGCCTTGAGATCACCGCGGAGCAGTATCTACAGGCGAAGATCGACATGTGGGAAGGCGCAGGCGAGATCCTGGGCGTCCACGATGTTCGAACCCTCGAGTGGCGAGACGGTGAGTTGCCCTACCATGATGACGTGATCAACACCTGCTGTGACATCATGCGTGAAGTCCAGGCCGACATCGTGGTCACTCATTGGAAGGGCTCCTTCCATAAGGATCACGTCAACACCTACAAGAATGTGGAGGACGCTGTCTTCCTGGCCGGGCTGCCGGGTTACGAGCGCAAGCACCCCGCACATCGGGTTAGGCAGATCTTCTACACCGACAACTGGGAGGATTGGGAGGATTACCAGCCGGATATCTATGTTGACATCACCGACGTGATGGACCTGAAGCTAGCGGCGCTCGACAAGCTCCTACAGATCACGCGCGACCTGGGCCTTGAGGGCGGCTTTGACTACAAGGGGTTCTACCAGGCCCTGGCCAAGATGCGGGGTTGTCTCTCGCGTGAGTTCGAGTATGCAGAGGGCTACCGTGCGTCCTACAAGGCGACCCAACGAGCCAAGCTCCTGCCCATCTGAGGTGAGTTCGACGGCGGGCGGCGATAGCGCGGGCCAAGATCATAGGCTGATCAGGGTATTGTGGGCCTCTGGGGTGACTATCGGTCAGCCGGAAAGGTCAACACTCGCTGCATCAGCAGTTTGGTCGCCTTTGCATCGTAGGATGGCAGTGAGCTGTCGGCGAACAGATGCCGGCTGCCCGGATAGAGGGACATGTCCGCTCCCTCGACTCGGTCCACCAGCGCTCGAGCTGCGTCGATGTCGCCGTCATCTACAAAGAACAGGTCGCCGTCCATAGCGTGGACCTGCACGGAGACCCCGTGGGGCCATGCGTCGCCGAACTCCGAGACCGGTAGACAGGCGTGGAGGAAGAACGCCCCTCGTGTATAGTGAACAGTACACCCGGCTGTGAGTCACGCAGAAGCCGAGAGGGTTCGGAAGGAACTGCGTCAATTTGTTGTCGAAGGTCAACCAAACCGCACCATAGGAGGTGAACATCGGCACGAGATTCAGAGAGATCCTAGGAACAGGCGTGGTTGGTCTGCCGGTTGAAAAGCGTGATGTTCCACAGGACAACGAAATGGAGGGAGTGCCATGAAGAACGATGACCGCAAACCCACAACCAACGATGCGGGTGTCCCTGTAGCAAGCGACGAGTTTTCACTTACCGTAGGGCCGGACGGCCCGGTTCTGCTGCACGACCACTACTTGATGGAGCAGATGGCGGCCTTCAACCGGGAGATGATTCCGGATCGTCAGCCTCACGCGAAGGGCTCAGGCGCCTTCGGAACCTTCCAAGTGACGCAGGACGTCAGCGCCTACACCAAGGCAGCCGTCTTCCAGCCGGACACGAAGACCGAAGTGCTGGCCCGGTTCTCCACCGTGGCCGGAGAGAGTGGCAGCCCCGACACCTGGCGGGATGTGCGCGGCTTTGCTCTCAAGTTCTACACCACCGAGGGCAACTATGACATGGTGGGCAACAACACCCCCGTCTTCTTTGTCCGCGACCCTATGAAGTTTCAGCACTTCATCCACTCGCAGAAGCGCCGTGCGGACAGCGGCTTGCGGGACAATGATATGCAATGGGACTTCTGGTCCCTGTCGCCTGAAACCGCCCACCAGGTCACGATTCTGATGAGCGATCGCGGTATCCCCAAGAGCTATCGGCACATGAACGGCTACTCAAGCCACACCTACATGTGGGTCAACGCCAAGGGCGAGCGCTTCTGGGTCAAGTACCATTTCAAGACCGACCAGGGCATCGAGTATCTCACCCAGGCGGAGGCCGACAAGATCGCCGGTGAGGATGCCGACTACCACCGCCGGGATCTGTTTGAGGCCATCAAGCGGGGGGACTACCCCAGCTGGACGCTCAAGGTGCAGATTATGCCCTTTGACGAGGCTGAAACGTACCGGTTCAACCCGTTTGATCTGACCAAGGTATGGCCCCACAGTGACTATCCGCTGCACGAGGTCGGCCGCCTCACGCTAGACCGCAATCCGACCGATTTCCACGCCGAGATCGAGCAGGCAGCCTTCGAGCCCAACAGCTTTGTCCCTGGGATCGGTCCGAGCCCGGACAAGATGCTGCTCGCTCGCCTGATATCCTACTCGGACGCCCACCGCGCACGCCTCGGCGTTAACTACAAACAGATTCCGGTCAACCGACCCAAGGTCGCGGTACATAGTTATAGCAAGGGCGGCGCGATGCGGATGGATAACGTCTCAGATCCGGTCTATGCGCCGAACTCCAAGGGCGGCCCTAAGGCGGATCCCACACGCTATCCGGAGGACACCGTCTGGAGCGCCGGCGGCGAGTTTGTGCGATCAGCTTATACCTTGCGCAAGGACGATGACGACTTCGGCCAAGCCGGCGCCCTGGTGCGCGACGTGATGAATGACGCGGAGCGAGACCGGCTGGTGTCCAACGTGGTTGGGCATCTGAAAGGGGGCGTCTCCGAACCTGTGTTGAGCCGGGCGCTCGCCTACTGGCGTGCCATTGACAAAGACGTCGGCGATCGCATCGCCAAGGGTGTGCTGGGAAACTGATCTCAGCCTCCCCCTGAGAGACGTCGCGAGATGGACGTCAACGACCGGCGCTCCGCTTCAATGGAGCGCCGGTCCTCTTTCTACCTCAACGGGGTGAGGAGGTTCCGGGCCAAGCGCACGGCGCCCTGGGCGGGTTCGTGCACGCGCGTGATGGGGGCGAGCGACAGGCCGAAGTCCCTTGCTGCAGCTTCCATGCTCGCCGCGATGATAGGCGCATGCAGGATGACGCTGCCTGCCAGCGCGCAGGGGATGGGCTGCGGCAGGCGCAGGCGGAGGGCGACGGCACGGACGGCGGTGGCGAGGTCGCGTCCGGCGTCGGTGAGTAGGCCTCTAGCGACCGGGTCACCTTCGGCAGCGACCTCAGCGACGATCCGGGCAAGGGCCGCGATCTCGGCACGTGGTATGGGTGGGTCGTAGACACGGCTGACCAGTCCCTGCGGGTCCGCCAGGGACCAGTGGGTCAGAATCGCTACCGTGAGCGCGGTCTCCGGACCGCGACCATCGTCGGCACAAGCCACGGCACGCAGGGCGGCGCGGCCCAGGGCGTAGCCGCTGCCCGCATCACCGAGGAGGTAGCCCCACCCATCGGCACGTGTTGAGCGCCCCTCCTGATCCTCTCCATAGGCCAGCGTACCGGTGCCGCAGAGCAGGGCGATGCCCCAGCCCTCCGGGGCACCGGCGGCGAGGACTAGGCGTCCATCGTGGCCCAGGGTGACGGGCAGGCCCGGGTAACGATCCGCAGCCCAGGCCAGGAAGATCTCCTGATCGACCGGACGCGCGGCACCGGCTAACCCCAGGCAGATTGCGGCGGGCTCACCAGGGATCCCGGTCCGCGCGTGCCGGATGGCATCCTCCAGGGCGCGGAAAGCAGCCTTCTTACCGATGACCTGATAGTTGGAGGGTCCCGCGCGTCCACGGCCCAGGACCTCTCCCTCTGCGTCCGCTACGAGCGCCAGCGTCTTGCTGGCGCCGCCATCGACGCCGATCAGAAGGGGGCGCTTCTCTACAGGCGCGGGTTCAGTCATCGTTAGTCCCCAAGGTCGCTCGCACGACGCCGCCGTGGTGGGCCAATTGTCGCCGGGCAAGCGCTGGATCGATATCGTTCAGGACCGCGACGATGGCGGTCTTGACCTCGTCGTCGCAG
>JAXGUU010000029.1:0-19633 GCA_040774145.1 Anaerolineae bacterium | reverse complement strand
CCTGCTGATCCCTGAGGTGGATCCGGCGCTCTGCGCGCTCTGCGGGCGCTGTGCGGAGATCTGCGAGTATCACGCCATCGCCGTGATCGGTCAGGAAGTGCTCGTCTTTCCGGAGCTCTGTCACGGCTGCGGAAGCTGTACGCGGCTCTGCCCCGAGGGTGCCATCCGTGAGATCCCCAACGTGATCGGCACGATGGAGCGTGGACAATCCGGCACGATCCGCTTCGCCCACGGCACGCTGAACGTCGGTGAACCGATGGCAGTGCCGGTCATCCGTGACCTCAAGCGCTGGATGCTAGCCGATGACACGGGGAACCACCCCGTGATCCTCGACGCCTCCCCGGGCGCCTCGTGCCCCGTCGTGGAGACGATGCGCGGCGCCGACGTCGTGCTCCTGGTGACCGAGCCCACGCCCTTCGGACTCCACGACCTACGCGTGGCGGTGGAGGTCGCCCGCGATGAGTTGAAGTTGCCGGTGGGCGTGGTCATCAACCGCGACAGCATAGTCTACGGTGGGGTGGATGCCTACTGTGAGGCCGAGGGCTTGCCGATCCTGATGCGCATTCCCTTGGAGCGCGAGATTGCGGAGGGGATCGCTCAAGGGAAGCCCCTCATCGCCATTCACCTGGCCTACCGCGAGCGCTTCCGCGACCTCTGGCGCAGGCTGGAGCGCATGAGCATGGCGGGGCGGGACGTTTCCTACACCAGAAAGGCCCAACATTCATGAAGCAACTGGTGATCCTTAGTGGCAAGGGCGGGACGGGCAAGACCACCGTGGCAGCAGGACTAGCGCATCTGGCGCATCAGACCCTGGACATCGTCCTCGCCGATGCCGACGTCGATGCCGCCAACTTGGGGCTGGTGCTCGCGCCTGTCGATGTGGAGACCCACGACTTCACCGGCGGACGCATCGCCGAGATCGACCCGGAGGCATGCATCGGATGCGGAGAGTGTGCCGAGGTCTGCCGTTTTGATGCCGTCATTCAAGCCGGGGACGTCTTTGCTGTGGACGATATCGCGTGTGAGGGCTGCGCTGCCTGCTACTACGTCTGCCCGGCCGACGCCATCCGGATGGTTACGCAACACGCAGGCCGCTGGTTCAGCGCGGATACCCGCTACGGCCCGCTCTATCACGCGCACCTCTTCGCGGGACAGGAGAACTCGGGCAAGTTGGTCACGCTGGTCAAGCAGCAAGGACGGCTGCGCGCACTCGATGATGGCGCCGATCTGCTGCTGGTCGATGGTCCTCCGGGCATTGGCTGTCCCGTGATCGCGGCGCTCTCCGGCGCGGATCTGGCGCTCATCGTCACCGAGCCCACCATCTCCGGCGCCCACGATATGGAGCGCATCCTGGGCGTCGCTGCGCACTTCAAGATCCCGACGGCGGTCATGATCAACAAGTCCGACCTCAGCGCCGAGCAGTCCGATGCCATCGAAGCCACCTGCGCGACCCACGACGTGCCCGTGATCGGGAGGCTGCCCTACGATCCCAACGTTACCGTCTCCATGGTGCGCGGTCAGCCGGTCACGACGACCGACGGCCCGGTGAGCGCCGCCCTCCGCGACGCCTGGCTGGTTCTGACCACCCAACTCGACATGGGAAGCCGGGGCCAGAAATCACGCTCGGGAGGAAGATCGTGGACCTGCACGTGATCAATGGCTTCCTCGGGAGCGGCAAGACGACCGCCATCATCAACGCCATCCGGTGGCTCTCCGCTCGCGGCGCGCGCCCCGGCGTGATCACCAACGACAAAGGTCGCCATCTCGTGGACACCGCCTTCCTCGGCGGGGAAGGGGTGCCCGTCGCCGAGGTGCCCGGAGGCTGCTTCCGCTGCAACGCCGGCGACTTCAAGGCACGCATCGAGATGTTGCAGCGCGACGAGCAGCCCGACGTGCTCTTCGCCGAGTCGGTCGGTTCGTGTGTTGATCTGGTTGGCCCCGTCCTCCTCCCCTTGGCTGAGAGCCAAGATCAGGACGCAATGCGCGTCACCTACTCGGTCTTCGTCGACATCCGCC
This sequence comes from Anaerolineae bacterium, assembly GCA_040774145.1. Taxonomy (GTDB): domain Bacteria; phylum Chloroflexota; class Anaerolineae; order B4-G1; family SLSP01; genus PWVB01. Next base: position 17,617 of record JAXGUU010000029.1, on the reverse strand, counting down.
TGCTGAGGCGCCGGCTTCTTGACCTGCCCCTCCCGTTCAGCGACAACATCAGCTACATCTTCGACCAGCAGCTGGCGGAAGGTGACCTGCTGGTGCTCAACAAGGCCGACCTGTTAACGCCCGACGAGAGCAACGAGCTCCTAGACCTGGCGAGCAAGCGCTTCCCCGACAAAACGCTGCTGCTCCAGAGCTCTCTGACACCTGACGGGGTCGTGCCGTGGCTGATGGCCCTGACAGAGGGTCCCGCCCTGCCGCCGGCCCTCGAGCTCGACTACGGGCCCTATGTCGCCGGCGCGGCGGAGATGGCCTGGCTCGATGAGCAGGTACGCTTCACCCCGCGCGACGGCCAGGCGCAAGGATACCTGCAGCACTTTGTTGAACTCCTACTTGGCGGTCTCCGCGAGGCCGGTGGGCCCGTGGCCCACCTCAAGCTGCATATCCGAAGCGCTGAGGGCGGGGCCAAACTCAGCTTCACCGCATTGGATGACCCTGACCAGCACGCCGACCTGCCTGCGATCCTGTCGGGCCCGATCACCTGCACCATCAACGCTCGCGTGCAGATGGACGCCGATCGCCTGCGCGCCGTCGTCGAGCGGGCACTTGCCGAGGCTCTCGGTGGCGCCGGCGTCGCTTACCACACCACCGGCGCCACCGCCTTCGCCCCAACCGTGCCACGCTGACCGTCTGCGACGCCCTCGCCGGAGATCCCGCTCAAGGGCCAAGCCCGAGCAGCCTCGGGACGCGGGCCTTGAGCGGTTACCCGCCTCGATGCGCATCAACGGTTCGCTCTGCGAGGCATCCTCGCCGGCAGTCCCGCTGCGTTAGGCGTCAGAGGTCCGCTTATTCGGGGATGGCTTCGCCAGACCACCGCTCAAAGCCGGCGGAACGGCTTTGAGCGGGATGCCCCCTTCCGCCTGATGGTGGACCCATGCCATCACAGCGCGCGTCACGTTGACGGAATCCGGTTCCCACGTTACACTCGATGAGCGAATGGAAGGTTCGACGTCCGCCCACGGGGAGGAACCGGCATGAACCAGACAACCGCCAGGGAGCATCATATCCGAGACGACCTCAGGGCAGCGCAGCAGGCCTCACTCGCGCGTCCACACTACGCTTACTCCTGGATGGCGCGCCTCTTCTTCGTCGGTATGGACCTGCTGGCCGGCAGTGAGCCGACGCTCCCCAAGATCAAGCTGCTGGAGATGCTGGCGAGCATCCCCTATCGCGCTTACGAGGCCCGTGCCTACAGGGAGATGACCCGCCACTACCGTGACGAGGATCGTCTAGCCCGCTATCGTCGGCTTGCCGGTTGGAGCCGGGAAGCGCAGGACAACGAGTATGGGCACCTCCTGATCGCGCATGAGAAGATGGAGAAGGGCCTCAAGGATCCCTGGTATCTGGCCCCATCGGCAAAGGCCCGGCGCCGCTGCCGCTGATGATGGTCGGCACCTACCGCGTCCTCAGCGCGCTACTCGCGACCCTGAGCCTGCGTCGCGCCCTGCACTTCAATGCCGAGTTTGAGGACCACGCCGAACACGAGTATGCCCGCTCTGTCGAAGCCCACCCCGAGTGGGAGGAGCAACCGGTTCGCAGTGCCATCGCCAACCCATCCGGCGATCTCGCAACCTGGGCGGACGTCTCCCGGCAAATCGGTCTTGATGAGCGCGCACACCGCGATCAGAGCTTCACGCTCTCCGGCAAACCAGAGCTCGTCGTGGGCTACCTAGAGGAGTGAGGGGCTATGGACTACGACTACAGCGACTATCCGGTCTCGACCGTTGAGGACATCGTGCGGCTGCGCCGCCGCATCGCCGCGGCAGGCCTGCCCGACAAGGCCACCGACCGCAACCTGCTCATCGGAAGTTGGAACATCCGCCACCTGAGCCGCGTCTACCCGGCGTGGGACGAAAACCCCGGCAGCCCCAAGCGCAACCTACGCGCGATGGCCTGCATCGCCGAGATGGCTCGCCGTTTCGACGTCCTGGCGATCCAGGAGGTCAAGCACGATACCGCAGCGCTGCGTATGCTCGTCGATGACTTCCTCGGACCCGACTGGGGCGTGATGATCAGCGATGTGTCGGCCGGCTCCGGCGGCAACGCCGAACGCTTGGCCTTCGTCTACGACAGCCGACGCGTGGTGCCCTCGGGGCTGGCGGGCGAGATCGTCTTGCCCCCTACCCCGGAGGGCGACCCGGTCACGCAGTTCGACCGCACCCCCTACCTGGTAGGCTTCCGCACCCGCCGCGAGCGCTTCACCCTGCTAACGGCCCACATCAAGTACGGCACCGTGCCTGAGGACCGGCTCCCCGAGCTGCAGGCGCTCGCTGCCTACATCGCCAGGGAGATCCGCGATCGCGCCACGGAGGAGGCGGAGGAGAACAACCTGATCGTACTGGGCGACTTCAACATCGACCGACGGGACGACAACCCCCTCTTCCAGGCCTTCATCGCCACCGGGCTGATGGTGCCCGATGCGCTGCGCCACCTGAAGACGACCTATGGCACCGAGGCGAAGCACTACGATCAGATCGCCTGGTTTATGGGGGAGATGGATCTCCTCACGACGGGACAGGCGGGGGTGATCGACTTCGTCGGCGCGGCTTTCAAGGAGCTGACGCCTCGTGAGATGTCCTACCGTGTCTCGGACCACTTCCCGATATGGGCCGAGTTTCTGATTGATCGCAGTGCCGAGCAGATGGCAGACACACTGGGCGTTGACCCGGGAGCTCCGGACCCCTTCAGCCACATCGCCGACAGCTGACGCCGCAGAGCCTCCGGTTCATCCCGCCCAAGTCCCCTACCCACCTCCCCAAACTGGGGGATGTGGGTTCCCCTATCATCAGCCTATGATAGGATCATCAGCAACGTAGAGCCGCGCAGGACACGTTGGACGATCCAGCCTACCGCCGGTCTGCAAGCTATTGCCCTAACCAACCTAGAGGAGCACACGATGGACCCATCAACCGTGATCTCGACACATCAGCTGACCCGCCGCTTCGGCACAGTGACCGCCGTCAACCACCTCGATCTCGAGGTCAGCGCCGGTGAGGTATTGGGCTTCTTGGGCCATAACGGCGCCGGCAAGACCACGACCGTGCGGCTGCTGAACGGCGTCCTGGGCGCCACGTCCGGGACCGCGCGCGTGCTGGGTCTCGATCCCGAGGTCGACGGCGCCGAGCTGCGCAGCCGCACCGGGGTCCTGACCGAGACACCCTCGGTCGACGAGCGTCTGACCGCCTACGAGAATCTGGCGATCTACGCCGATTTCTACAGCGTGCCGCAGGACAGGGTCGCCGGGCGTGTGATGGAGCTGCTGGAGCTCTTCGGCCTGGCGGATCGCGCCGACGATAGGGTGAGCGGCTACAGCAGGGGCATGAAGCAGCGGCTCGCGCTGGCACGGGCCTTGCTGCACGAGCCGGAACTGCTCTTCCTCGACGAGCCGACCTCCGGCCTCGACCCGGTCTCGACCCGACAGGTCCACGATCTGATCCGAGATCTGAGCCGCAACGGAGGCCACACCGTCTTTCTCTGCACCCACAACCTCGAGGAGGCCCAGCGCCTCTGCGACCGTGTAGCGGTGATGGAGCACGGGCGCCTGGTGGCGCTGGGCGCGCCGGCGGAGCTGGCACGCAGTCTGTGGCAAGGTATCCGCTTGGAGCTGGAGACGGCGCCCGAGTCAGCGAGCCGGGCCCTGGAGCTACTGCGCGCTTTCCCTGAGGCGCGCGACGTCGAGGCGGACGATAACCCCTCCGTGGTCATCCTTGCGCTCCCGCTGCGCGAGCTCATCCCGCAGCTGGTGAGCCACTTGGTCAAGGCCAACCTACCCCTCTACCGGCTCACACCTCAGGAGCCGACGCTGGAGGATGTCTATTTCGCCCTTCACGGGGATAAGGAGGATGCAGTATGAACCGGCGTGCCATCAAAGCCATTGTCCGGCGAGACCTGCTCGCCGTGGTTCGCAGCAAAGGGGTCATGATCCCACTGATTCTGGTACCCCTACTGATGATGATCGTCATTCCGGCCGTCCTGGGCCGCTTCGCCCCAGCACTCAGCGAGATGCCCGGCGCGAACCTGCCGGATATCTCGCAATTCCTGGGCGCGCTGCCGGAGGATCTGCTGGCCCGCTTCGAGGGCTATACAACCGATCAGCTGCTGATCACCTTCACGCTCGTCTACATGTTCGCCCCGATGTACCTCATCGTGCCGTTGATGGTGGCAAGCGTCGTGGCGGCGGATAGCTTCGCGGGTGAGAAGGAGCGCAAGACGTTGGAGGCCCTCATCTACACACCGACGACCGACCTCGAGCTCTTCACGGGCAAGGTGCTCTCCGCCTGGCTGCCGGCATTGGCCGTCTCGCTGATCGGCTTCGTGCTCTACGGCATCGCGGTCAACGCTGCGGCGTGGCCCACGATGCAGCGCATCTTCTTTCCCAACGCCACCTGGCTGGTGCTCGTCCTCTGGGTGGCTCCGGGGGCCGCGGCGCTGGGGTTGGGCGCCACCGTGCTCGTCTCCTCTCGAGTGAACAGCTTCCAGGAGGCCAACCAGATCGCCGGGGTCATCGTCCTCCCGATCGTAGCCCTGGTCATCGCGCAGGCCTCCGGGGTCATGTACCTCAGCACCGGCTTGACGGTGGTGCTCGGCGTCGTTGTGTGGCTCATCGCAGGCGCGCTGCTGTGGTTCAGTGTACGCACCTTCCGCCGCAGCGAGATCATCGCGCAAGCATAGAGGAAAGGCGTGTTCTTATGACGCTCAAGGCAAAGCAGAAGGCGCTGTTGGCAACACCGTGGGTCTTGCTCGGAACGACCTACCTGGCGTTCAAAGGACTCGTGGCTCTCTGGGGACCCACGTGGGGCTATCTCGCCGGCTTTGGCTTCTACTGGGTGTTATGGTGTTTCGTACTGCCCCTGTGGCTTCTGGGTTGGTCCGGCCTGCGCGGGATCTTCCGCGACGTGCGTCCACGGTTGGGCAAGCCGGGCTGGGTAGGGGCACTGCTGCTCCTGCTGCCGATCGTGGGTGCGGCCTCGACCGTCACGGTCGCCAAGCTACCGATCGTGACGCTGCCCATCCTCCTGGGTTCGGCGGCGCTGGCACTGGTCAACGGGGCGCTGGAGGAGGTGCTGTGGCGAGGCGCTTATATCCAGCTTTTCCCAGGACAGCTCTTCATGGGCTACATCTATCCCACGCTCGGCTTTGCGCTCTGGCACCTGGCGCCGCAGTCGGTGCACCCTATCTCGATGCCCGGCGGCGTGGCCGCCTTCATCACCGGGGCGACGCTGATGGGCGCATGCTGGGGCTGGGTCGCCTGGCGCACCGGCTCGATCCGCTGGAGCGCCCTCTCGCACGTGCTGACCGACTTCCTCGGCCTGGGCGCGACGATCTACCTGCTTTCATGAGCCACACATGGGCAACCATCGCCCAAAGAGGGCAGTGAGAAAGCTGACTAAGCTTGTGGTGTCACGCCGGCTACGCGTGGCGCAGCGTGAAGGAGCAGCATTCAATGGATCATGATATGTTAGTGTCGGGCTCGGCACGCTCGCAACACAGGGCTACCAAGGCATGGTATCGCCTTCTATCGCGACTGCGTCCAGGCGGACGCGCCTCAGACGGCGGACGCGCCTCAGACGGCGGACGCGCCTAGCGCGGGGCGACGTGGGGCGTCGTTGCCACGGGGGCCCTGATCTGGACCGTGATGTCGGCCTACGCCTTCGCTCCTACCGGACCGTTCCACTTCATCGTGGGGTGGCTCGGGGGGCTGCTGGCAGCCGGGATCGTGGGCGGCCTCATCATTCTGCTCGGCGCTCTGCTAAGCCTGGCGCCCCGTCATTACGGCTGGGCCTTCTTCGCGGCCCTGCCGTTGCTGCTGCTCACTTATATGCTGGCGATCAGCCTGGCCTTTGGGGTGGTTGCTGTGGTCCTCGGCCTGCTGATCATCGCCTCGCTCGCCGGCGGCGGCTGAGCCGCCTCCGGCGCGGGCTCGCGCTGGCGGGCCTCACCATCGGCTTGGTGGGGTTGGTCGGCGGAGGCACGCTGCTCTTCATCAACGGGTTCGTGAGGACCCCGCCGGTCAACGCCGCCGCCCAATCGGCAGCGAACGTGACGCCTTTGGCGCTCCCGGACCCCTCCCAACCCGGCCCGTACCCCGTGCGGACGCTCACCTACGGCAGCGGTGACGACCGCCGGCGGTCCGAGTACGGCGCGACGGTGGATCTACTCACCACATCCGTCGATGGCTCCGCCATGATCGCGGGCTGGTCGGGGCTGCGCACCGCCTACTGGGGCTTCGGCCCCGAGGCGTTGCCGCGCAACGGGCGCGTCTGGTATCCTGAGGGCGAGGGCCCCTTCCCATTGGTGCTGATCGTCCACGGCAACCACCCAATGGAGGACCCGTCCGATGCGGACTACGCCTATCTGGGCGAGCTGCTTGCCGGCCGCGGCTTCATCGTCGCGTCCATCGACCAGAACTTCCTCAACCTCTCCCTGGCAGCGGACTTGTTCGTTCTGAGCTCTCTCAAGGGCGAGAACGACGCGCGCGGCTGGCTGGTGCTCGAACACCTGCGCCTCTGGCAGGCCTGGCAGACGACGCCGGGCACCCCCTTCTACGGGAAGGTGGACCTCGATGCCATCGGCTTGATCGGGCACTCGCGGGGCGGTGAGGCGGTCGCGATTGCCGCCGCCTTCAGCCGCCTGCCCTACCATCCTGATGATGCCACGATCACCTTCGACTACGACGTCGACATCCGTGCAGTCGCAGCTATCGCCCCGGTCGACGGACAGTACCGACCCGGCGAGCGCCGGCTGCCGCTGGAGGACGTCAACTACCTGGTGCTCCACGGTGCCCACGACATGGACGTGATCACCTTTATGGGCGCGCGCCAGTACGCGCGCGTAGGCTTCAGCGGTGATGAATCTCTCTTCAAGGCGGCCCTCTACATCTATGGGGCCAACCACGGGCAGTTCAACCGCGATTGGGGCCGTCACGACCTCTTCGGTCCGGCGATGCAGCTCTTCAACCCGCGCGTTCTGATGCCCGCCGCCGAACAGGAGCAGATCGCGAAGGTCGCCCTCGGCGCCTTCCTGGAGGCCACGCTGCACGACGAGAGCATCTACCGCACCCTGTTCCGCGACCCTCGCACCGCCGCGGCCTGGCTGCCCGACACCCTTTACCTCAGCCAGTATCAGGACTCAGAGACGGTCCGCGTAGCGACCTTCGAGGAGGACATCGACCTGAGTACCACGACGCTGCCCAGTGGGACGCTGCGCGGCGAGCACCTCACGATCTGGCGCGAGCAGATCGTGCCGCTCAAGAACGGCACCCTCGAGGTGCCCGCAGTCTACCTCGGGTGGGACCAGACAGCAACGGTAGAGACAGCGCGCTACACGCTCACGCTGCCTGAGCTGCCCCCCGACCCGGAGAGCGTGCTCACTTTCGCCCTCGCCGATGAGCCCCCGACAGCGGAGGCCTCACGAGCCAAAGAACCCCGCGCACCCCTGGACTTGACGCTGGAGGTACGTGATACCGCGGGCAGCGTGGGGCGCGCCTGCCGCTGAGCCATTTCGCGGCGCTACAACCGCAGATCCACGGACGCATCGCCAAGGCGGACTTCATGCACGCCTTGTCCACCTCCGAGGTGGTCTTCCAGACCTTCGAGTTCCGGCTGGGTGACTTTGCGGCGGACAACCCGGCCTTTGACCCGACGACATTGCGCGAGGTGACCTTCGTCTTCGACCGAAGTCCGGCAGGAGTTCTGGTGTTGGACGAGATTGGGCTGAGAAGCCCACCTAGATAGGAAAGGGAATCATGGCAAACGAACACGATCGTCGACCATCGACGACCGGTGAGAGAGGTGGTCACCTAGCGCGACTGGGCTGCCCGATTCACTACTGGGATGATGGCGACGTGCATGGGCCTACGGTCGTCTGCACGCACGGTGTGACCCTCGATCACGGTACCTACGCTGCGCAGGTACCTGCCCTTCGTGAAGCGGGACACCGCGTGATCACGTGGGACCTGAGAGGTCACGGACTCAGCCGGCCGAGGGGCGACGACTTCAACATCCGAGTCTCGGCTGACGATCTGCATGCCCTGCTGAACGCGCTGGGGATCGAGACGGCAGTCCTTGTGGGACAGTCCTTCGGCGGGGCTGTGATCCAGGCCTACCAACGGCTCTATCCGCGTCGCGTCATCGGGCTGATGCTGGTGGGCACACCGGAGCTTGGCGATCGTCCGCCGTGGCACCAGGCCCTCTCCATGCCCACCCGGCCTCTGATCTTACGCCTCTGGCCCGAGCGTCATCTGCGCAGCGTGATCCCCGGGTTCATGTCGAAGCGACCCGAGGTGCAAGCGTATGTGGCGCAGGCCACTCGGGCGCTCTCGAGAGCCGACTTCGTTGCGGTCACCGAGGCGGCCCTTGAGTCCTTCTTCGGATACGAGCGCGGCAGCGGGCCGTTGCCACCAACCCTGGTCACCCACGGAGACGGCGAAACCGCCTGGCTCGCGCGCATGATGCAGGCATGGGCGTCACGCTCGCCCCAGGTTACCTGTGAGGCCATCGCCGGCGCGGGCCACCTGGCCAACCAGGACAATCCAAAGGCCTTTAGCCAAGTCCTGCTTCGATTCCTACAAAGCCATCTAGGGGTAAAGCTATGAACCTTCATCGCTTTCTGGACCACTATACCGTCGCCGCCGGTGCGTTGTTGGCAGGTCGCAGGACGTTCCTCAGCCGCAGCGTCGACGGCCCTGCCTTCGATGAGATGCTGGAGGCAACGAAACTGCAGCTGCCTGACATCGCCGGCGAGGGCACCTACGAGGTGCCTGCGGAGACGCTTGTCGACACGCTGGACCCCGCCTTCCTCATCGCCCAGTGGCTGGGACCAGAGCACCCGACCCTCATCTACCACCACGGCAACAACGAGCGGCCCTTCGACTTCGGCCCCTTCAGCAAGAACACCTTTAAGCAGGTGGTGCTGTCGCACCGCGAGGCCTTCCACGCCAACCTGATCGCCCTGCGGGCGCCGTTTCACCGCTCGCTGCGCGCCTACATGCAGCGGATGACGGAACTCCGCAACTTCAGTGCGATGCTCGCCGTCTCGGTCCGGCTCGCTGAGGCGCTGGTCCGGTGGAGCCGTGCGCAGGGCAGCCTGCAGGTGATGCTGACAGGCGTTAGCCTCGGCGGCTGGGTGACAAACTTGCATCGGGCCCCCTACAACACTGCGGATCGTTACGCGCCGATGATGGCGGGGGCTGCGCTGGACGAGGTCTTCACGACATCGGCCTACCGCCGCCTGACAGGGGACCTGGCCCGGGAGCGTCCGAAGGTACTCCACGACGCGCTCAATTTCGAGGCGGCCTTTGCCGCCGTGCCCGACGACAACGTCGCCGCGTTGCTGATGCGCCACGACGCGATCATCGACTACGAGCGCCAGCGGCGCTGCTACGCTCCCGCGCGCGTCACCGTGCTCAACCGCGGGCACACGTCGGGTGCCCTCGACGCTGCGGCCTTGCGCGCATTCCTGTTGGCCCAGCTCGACGGCGAGGATGCGACATCAGCAGACCAACGTGGTACCTAAGACTCGCTACGCCGGCATCGCCCCGCGTTTTCCGGCACTGTGCCTGGACCTTGCCGTCTGCTACACCTGGTCGATGGGCTGCCCGCTCTCAGCCTCGTCGGCATCTTCCTGACCCTACGTTCGGAGGAAGCCACGCGCTTTGGCGACCGCATGGGCGGTACGCGGGTCGTTCATCACCGGCGCGGTGAGAGCCCTATCAAGCCAGAGGCGACACCCCATCGATGATCTAGATGCCCGGGTCTATCCCACCTTCGCCGCAAACAGTAGGACAAGCGCCGCTACACTGAGCAGGGCCCACACAGGCCGGTGCCAGTCCCAAAGCCGTCGCCCGTTGAAGCTGACGAGGGGGAAGGCGGCGATGACCGTGTCCATCAGGGCCAGGATCCTACCGAGTTGAAAGAGCATCAGCAGGGCAGGCCACAGGGCCGGCGCGGGGGCCCCCTGCAGGGCCAGCCAACTCCCACCCGTGAGGGCCAGGACCGCTAGGCTGCCCGCCAACGCCACCGGCCCGAGCTTGGGGACGAGATCCCGGTAGCGCCAACGATCGCCCTCAGGATAGAGGCTCCCGGGAAACGGGAAGTAGCCGCCGAAGATAAGCGCTATGGCTGCCACCAGGGACACGCTCGACTCCCAGGCACGGAAGCGCACGTTCAACCCCTGGGCCTTGGCTACGACCCACATCGCCAACGTGCGCGCACCGAAAAGCACCAGGAGCACGAGGGGCGTTACCCAAAGGTCGCGCGGCCCAAACGCACCCTGCCGCCAGGCGACCAGCCAGAGCAGCAGCGTGTTGACGACCCAGGTCCCCACCCACTGCAGGGCAGGGCTATCGGGCTGTGCCGCACCCGGCTTCACCCATAGAAAGTGGCCCACGTCGATGAAATGGAAAGCGTGCCACCAGTAGGGAATGAGGCCCAAGCCGTAGCGGCGTAGCTGCTCCCCCGGCGAGAGGATCGAGAAGCCGCGCGTCGCGAAAAGCTTGGCCGAGCTGCTATTGTAGCCCTCGACACAGGCCGACACTTCATCACACCCTTGCTCCTCGAAGAACGCCAGCGCGCCCTCGACGAGGGCCTGTCCAACCCCCAAGCCTCGAGCCTCGGGATCGCTGAAGATCCACGAGATAAACCCTACCTTGCGATCACGCGTCGGCGTGAAGAGCTTCATGACGACCCCACCCACGATGCGGCCATCGAGGACAGCCACCAACACGTGCTTACTCCAGCTCAGAAAGAGCCACGCAGAGGGAGGGAAGGCGCGCCGCATCACCCTGCCCGTCTCGCCCTTCTCATCCTCCCCCATCGGCCGAATCACAACATCTGAACGCATATCAAACCCTCCTGCTCCCGATCTACACGTCCCTCACCCCGTGGCGGCGCGCTGCACCAACCGGCTTTCTCCGACGACGAAGAAGGCCATCGCCGCGAGACAGAGCCAGCCGAACCAGTCCCCCAGCCGCACCGCTACCGTGCTGCCGCTGCCGAGCGGCACATCGGTCACCAAGGTGGCCTCCCCTCCTGAGGGCATAACAGATAGCGACAGCACCCGTCCATAGGGATCGACCACGGCGGAGTCGTAGCCGCCATCGGCCTTGACCATCGCGGTCCGGTTCTCGATCGCCCGGAAGACGACGTGGGTGTAGTGCTTGTGAGCGATCCCGGGCCAATCGTTGGACGGCACCGCGATCAGCTGCGCGCCCTCAGGCCAGACGATCACCTCAGCGCCCTGCGCGGCAGCCTCGCGCGTCTGCTCGACCATGCGCGCGTGCAGCTGTGCGACGAGCTCGCCCTGCCCCAGGTTGGCCGAGATGATGGGTGAGGCGTTCGGTTGAATCGCCGCCACGCGCACCGTCTCGCCCCGCGGCCCGGCGAAGAGCAACAGGCTCAGGCCCAACCACAGCGCCAGTGTCACACCCGCGATCGCCAACCAGCGACGTGTCAGGGCGCGCGCCGGCGTCGGCACCTCAGGCTCAGACGCCCACCAGCGGTCCCACAGGCGCAGGGCGCTTTGGCCGAGCGCATAGTTCACCAGGATGATCAGCGCGCTCACACCGAAGATGCCGAAGATGCTCGCCGGCTGGATCAGCCAGGGCTGACCGTGCAGCGTGTAGGCCACGAAGCCCCACGTTCCGGCGATGGGGATGAAGATGCGGATCATCTCGATCCCGACCCACGCCACCAGCCCCTGCGGGATGAACCAGCGATAGCCCGTACGCGCGTGGAAGCGACGACTGCCGCTGTCCACCAGCAGCGAGATGCCGGCGACGATGAGGGGCAGATAGGCCATGAAGTTACCGGATCCGCCGAAGACGGGGCCCAAGTAGCCCCACAGCCACAGCCCGTTGAAGGCTGCCGAGGCCAAGGACGAGACCCCCCACGGCATCACGCGGTGCTGCGCGAGGATGTAGGGCACGAAGCTGAACCAGACCAAGAACCACAAATTGAAGGGGGGAAAGGCCAGCACCAGCAGCCCTGCCGCCAGCGCTGATAGGGCCAGGCCCATCACCACACGTGCCGGTGTCGATTCGTTGAGCTTGCGCATCGTCGACATCGAGTTACCTTCGCAGGCCCTTGCGCCACAGGATCATGTAGAGGCCCAGAGCGATCAGGACAACGGGCCACGCCTGCCCCATCGCCTCGAGTACGCCAAGCGCCGGGCCGCCGACGAGCAACGCGCCGCCGAAGAAGGCGAGGAACCCGCCGGGGATCAGCGGCCACCAGAGGGCCTGCCGGACGAAGAGCACGGAGCACAGCGTGATGAGAGCCCAGCCGCCTGCGAAGACCAGGAAAAAGGCGCCGCCCGCGGCCTCACCCTCCAGGCCGCTCAAGGGGCCGAGGAGCAGCAGTGCCCCCGTGCCGATGCCCGCCAGAATGCCCCCGGGGATAAGCAACCCTACCTTACGGGACAGACTACCCCAGACCAGAAAGATAAGCCCCAAGCCGACCGGGACCGCTGCACCGAGATCAACCTCCACGATCCTACTCAGCAGCATCCACAGCCCGATGGTGATCAGCACACCGCCACCCACCATATGGTTGTGCCGCTCCGTCGCCGTCCGAACCGTTGTTTCGCTGTCCACGGAACCCTCCCTTGTTTGTGTTTACGCTCAATCGATGACCTGACTATACAGTCATCGAGCGCGTCAGGGATGTCCCGGAGGTCACACTCAGGGTCACATTGGAGGGTATGACGTCACAGTTAGGGGCTAGAACAGGCCCAACTCGCGCGCACGCAAGGCAGCCTGGGTGCGGTCACGGACATCGAGTTTGCTGAAGATGTTGGTGAGGTGGTTCTTCACGGTCCCCTCGGCGATGAAGAGGGCTCCCGCGATCTCCTTGTTGCTGGCGCCCTGAGCCACCAGCCGCAGCACGTCCAACTCGCGATCGGAGAGCGGCTCCACGGGCGCCGCGGCACGCGACGCCTGACCCGCCAAGCGCGCAAACTCCGCCACGACCCTGGCAGCAACCGAGGGCTGCAGAAAGGACTCCCCACGGGCCGTTGCGCGCACCGCCTCAAAGAGCTTGGGAGAGCCGGCGTCCTTGAGCAGATAGCCCACCGCGCCCGCCCGCAGGCCCTCGAAGATGTCCTCATCATCGTCAAACGTGGTCAGAACGATCACGCGCGTGTCCGGATGGGCAGCGCGAATCCGGCGCGTGGCGGCGACACCGTCGAGGACGGGCATGCGCAGGTCCATCAGCACGATCTCGGGACGCTCGGAGGAGCACAGGCGCAACGCTTCCTCGCCGTTAGCCGCCTCTCCGACGACCTCGAAGTCAGGTTGGGTCGCCAACAATGTGCGCAGCCCCTCGCGAAACATCGCCTGATCGTCGACCAGCAGAATCCGAATGCGGCCCATCTTTCACTCCCCTGTGAAGCGAACGTGCAGGGCAAGTCCCTGCCCCGGCTCTGACGTCATGTGAAACTCGCCGCCCAACAGATGGACCCGCTCCCGCAGCCCAACCAAGCCGAAGCCGCTCTCGTGTCCTGCAGCGCCGATCCCATCGTCCTGCACCTGCAGCGCCACCGCCTCAGGCGTATAGGTCAACGTCACGCCGACGTGACGCGCCTGGGCGTGCTTACGGACGTTGGTCAGCGCCTCTTGGGCAGCGCGGTAGAGGGCCAGGTCGATCTGCGGGGCCAATGGGCGTGGATCGCCCGCCACGTCCAACCTGGCTTCGATGTCCGCAGCGCGACAGGCATCGAGCAGCGCCTCGATCAACACCGTCAAGGACCTTCCCTCGAGCGGAGACGTGCGCAGCATCGCCACAGAACGGCGCACCTCCTGCAGGCCCTCTTTGGTGAGAGCCTGCGCTCGATCCAGAATCATCCGGACCTGCATCGTGTCGTCGCCCTGGACGGCGCGAGCCACCTCGAGCTGCATGTTGATCGCCGTGAGGTAATGGCTCAGACTATCATGGATCTCGCGCGCGAGGCGGGTTCGTTCCTTCTCCGTCGCCAGCTCCTCCGCCTGCACCGCATAGCGGGCCAGCGCATCGTAGGCGTCCTGCAGATCCCCTGCCAGACGCTCCACCTCGTCTCGCGCACGCGACTCACTCTCCGCCATGTGCGTGAAGAGGGCGATGAAGACGACGCCCGGCGCGAAGGATAGCATCGCGCTCACGCCCACGCGCCACCCGTTACCGATGCTCACAAGGCCGCCAAAGGTCAACAGCACCAGTGCGGAGATCACGACACCGCCACCGTGATCGAGAAGCACCATACCGTGGCTGACCAGAGGCAGCAGCAACAGCCACATCGCACCGGCGAGCTGTCCCAACCACAGGATGCTCGCCGCCAGCAGCCACTGCACAGCGAAGTAGGCCAACGTCGCCCGATGCGAGCCATCATAGATCCGCGTCTCGAAGACATAGGTACCGATGAGGGTATAGATGAGGCCCAAACCGAGCAACAAGGCCACCCTCCCCGGGGTGAAGATCACGTCGGTCTGAAACAGCAACGAGAGATAGGCCACCGCCACGACGACGACAAAGGCCCAATCGGCGGTCTGGAGCAGACGGTCGGACACGACGCGCTGATACTTGGTCATCTCACCCCTTTCGCCTGTGAGTATAGCACCGCTCCCTGGAATCCCTATTCCAGTGCGTTGGGCCGGAGCCCTCAAACGCGTGTATACTATAAGGGGAGCGACCTCATATGGACGACACACACCAGACTCAGCTGCTTGAGTTGGGCCGCGACACGGGCCGCGGCAACCTCTTGGGCATCCAGCCCTGGATGACGCCTGAAGACTACCGCACGGCAGCGACGCTCTTCAACAAGCTGGCTGCCTATCTCAAGATCGCGCGGCAGCGGGCCTGGCTCAACGCACGGACAATCGTCGTCTGGCCCGAGTACCTCGGCACGTGGTTGGCGGTGACCGGCGCCGGCAGAGCTGTCGACCGGGCACGCCGCCTCACCGGCGCGATGGCTGCCTTGGCCCTGCACCGTCCCGGCAGGCTGCTGCCGGCGCTGCTCAAGTCCCGCGAGAAGGACCGGTTTGCCGCAGCGATCTTCCGGGCCCGGGCAGGCAGCATGGCCCAGGCCTACCAAGCCGTCTTCTCCCAACTGGCACGGACCTACCGCGTCACGATGGTCGCGGGTTCAACCGTGCTGCCGACACCCTATGTCGAGAAGGGCCACGTCGTTGCCGGGGACGGTCCGCTCTACGGCGTCACCGCTGTCTTTGCGCCGGACGGTCGAGCCTATCCTGACCTCGTGCGCAAGGTCCACCCCGTCGGCTCTGAACTCCCCTTTCTGACGCCGGCTGCGGTCGACGGTCTGCCCGTCTTCGACACACCCGCGGGCCGTCTGGGCGTGCTGATCTGCGCCGATGCCTGGTATCCCGCCCCTTTCGAACGCATGAGGGCGCAGGGGGCCGAACTGATCGCCGTCCCTTCGTATATTGCGATTCCGGGGGCATGGCATCATCCGTGGCGTGGCTATGACGGCGCTCCCAGACCTGGTGACGTCGATCCCGAGGATGTCGGGCGACTCACCGAGGAACAAGCCTGGCACAAGTACGCCCTCGCCGGGCGCATCACCGGCAGCAACGCCCGAGCGGGGATCAATGTCTTCCTGGCAGGGAAGCTGTGGGATCTTGGGGGTGAGGGACGGTCGCTGATGGTGACGGCAGAGAGTGACCCCGTCGAGGCTGACGAGGATCGCTCGGCCCTGATCACCGTCTGGCTCTAGACCCTATCCGGATGGTCGTCCGCATCCGTTGTGCGCCTGCCGGTCGACCGGCTCAGTTGAGGAGGCAACGATGAACCGAGAACGGACACGCTTTGCTACCCACCTCGCCCTCATCGTGCTGGCCTGCGTCAGCTTGGGATGCGGCGTGATCGAGATGCTCGTGTCTCAGGCCACCGAGAGTCCCCCGGCGGAGGCCACGCCAACCGTGCCCCTGCCCCCGACAACGGAGCCGCTACCTACCCCGACGGCGTCGCAATCTCTACCCGATGCGGACACACCTATACCGCCACGCAGAGGCGTATTCGGACCGTTTACTGAGGCGCCCTCCGGATCCCCCCCAGGCGCCGTCGATGATGTCGGGGCTGCCCCCGACGGCGCTCTCTGGGTCGGGTCCGACGAGGGATTGAGCGTCCTGCGTGAGGGGGTATGGCGTCCATTGAGCCGCGAACCCGTCATCATCGTCGGCTTCGATGAAGCCTCACGTGCTTGGACGACAGACTCGTCCGGCGATCGGGTGACGGTGTGGAGCGGTCAGGCATCGCGAACGTTCGGCGCGGAGTCGGGTTGGACGCCCATCGGACACGTCTCGCGCGATGGGCCCTATGCGACGGTGAGCGACCGGCTCGTCACTGACGCGCGGGGCTGGAGCTGGCTGGTGACGAACCAGGATGTCCGCGTGTTCGATGGCGAAGGCTGGCGCGTTATCTCGCCGGAGGAGGCCGGTTTCACGCCTTCCGCCGAGATGGTCGAGATGGGACTCGACTTTCGCCTTCGCGACCTGGCGATCGACAGCGCCGGCGACATATGGGTCACCGACTGCGCCTGGGGAGGGCCGGGGCCTGTAGGCCAAGGAGCTCGCTGGACCAACGGGACGACCTGGGAGGGACAGACCTCGCCCGTCGTCGGCTCAGGCTGTATCGAGGATGTCGAGGTCGACGCCGCGGGCCGGATCTGGGTGACCATTGACGGCGACCTCTGGCGCTACACGCCCGGACAGAGTTGGGAGGAGTTTGCACACCCCGACATCACGCTCCCCGAACCGCTGCGATGGGGCTATGGGGTCGATCTGACCCTTGGCGGCACTGAGACGGCATGGGTGACGATGGCCCCCTGCGGTGGTGCGAGCTGTGATGTCGGCGTCTACCTCCTGTTCCGCGTCCGCGAGGGATCCTGGACCCAGATAAGCGATGCCGGCACCGCGAGCCTGGCCCTGGATCAAAACGGTGACGGCTGGCTTTGTGTAGGGAACGGGCTCTACCGGATCGACGAGGATGAGCCAACCTTGGTACACGAGGGACAGGCGTTCGCCTGCCGGCTGGAGCCCGGTGTCGCCGGGCAGACGTGGCTCTGGCAGCCCGGCAGTGCCGGTCTGTGGGTGACGGGCGGCGACTGATGGAGGCAACATCATCGCTGCTCTACACATGGTGGACAGACGACCTAATGAAGGGAGATAACGATGGATCAGGGACCCAATATCGACAAACGGAGCTTGCTGACCGACCTTTCACCCTACATCTATGGGACAACACGGCTGGGTGATGACCGCATCGCCTTCGAGGAACGAGTCGCCGTGGCGCGCGCGGCGATGGATGCGTGCGACAGCTTCCCGACGGGCATGTGGTTCCACACCAGCCACACCTACGGCGATGCCCTCAAGGTCCTACGTGCAGCCTTCGATCAGGACCGGACGCGTGTCCCCAAGTTGATCATCAAGATCGGATGGGACACCCTTGACGAGCTGCGGGAGACGGTCCACCAGAACCTGGATCCCCTGGGTTTGGAGAGCCTGGACATCGGACAGCTTTGTCTCGGGGGTCAGCTCGCCGAAGAGTTTGCCCGTGGCGGGCCCTGCTACGAGGGG
>JAXGUU010000028.1:0-20316 GCA_040774145.1 Anaerolineae bacterium | reverse complement strand
TTGCGGGGCCCCCCCATTCCGGCTGCCCCCCGGCGGGCGCCGGGGGGGTGGGTTAGCCGTTGCACCCCCCACCGCGGTCACTATCAGATCGCCACCGTCAACCCCGAATTCCTCATCCATGCTAGAGATGATCCTGCTTTCCGCGGGGTGCTGCGTCACGCCGCACTCTGCATCCCCGATGGCATCGGCATCGTATGGGCAGCCCGACTCCGGCGCGCCTCGCTGCGCGAGCGTGTCGCAGGGTCCGACCTTGTACCACGACTAGCTGAGGAAGCAGCCTATCGAGGATGGCGCGTCTTCTTCCTCGGAGCAGCGCCCGGTGTAGCCGAGGCTACCGCACGTATCCTATCGGCGCGCTATCCCGATCTACAGGTCGCAGGATGCTATGCCGGCTCTCCCGTGCCGGAGGAGGAGCTTGAGATCCGCGAGCGCGTACGTCGCTCGCGCGCGGACCTGCTCTTCGTCGCCTACGGCGCCCCGCGACAGGATCTCTGGCTGAGTCGCAACCTTGCCCGAACGGGCGCCGCTGTCGGCATCGGCGTAGGTGGGTCATTCGACTTCATCGCCGGTGTCTCAAAGCGTGCACCCCGCTGGATCCAGCGCATGGGGCTGGAGTGGTTCTACCGGCTGCTCCGCGAGCCCCGGCGATGGCGCCGGCAGCTGGCGCTTCCCCGATTCGCCGCTATGGTCCTCTTGCGACGCGATCACCCCGATCCGTAGCTCGCTTGTGCAATCGAGCCCCCCGAGTATGGTAGACTAACTGAAGACAGATCCATAGCGTTGACCAAGGAGTTGCCATGACAGTCCGTCAACATCCCGACGAGTCGCTCATCTCAACCGAGGAACTCGTCGCCGCAGCAAAACCGCTCATTGAGCTGGCTGTCGCCGAGGACATTGGTCCCGGTGATGCCACCAGCCTCTCCACCCTCGCGCCGGGCACGGCGCTCGTGGGGCGACTGGTCGCAAAAGCACCGGGGGTGATTGCCGGACTTCCCGTTGCCGAAGCCGTCTTCTGTTATGTCGATCCGGAGCTTACCTTTACCGCCCACGTGCGAGAAGGGCAGGCAGTCGTCGCGGGCGAGCTGATCGCTGAAGTCCGGGGAGAGGGGCGCAGCCTGCTTGCGGCGGAACGCACCGCACTCAACTTCCTCCAAAGGCTTTCGGGCATCGCAACCCAGACCCGCAGGGCGGTAGGCGCCGTCGGCACGACCCAGGCGACCATTCTCGACACACGCAAGACGTTGCCCGGCTACCGTGCGCTCGACAAGTATGCCGTCCGCATGGGCGGGGGCACCAACCATCGCGCCTCGCTCTACGATATGATGCTCGTCAAGGACAACCACATCGATGCAGCGGGCAGCATCACCTCCGCGGTCCAGCGCGCCCGAGAAGCCTATCCCGAGCTACCGATCGAGGCCGAGGTGCGGACTATGCAGGAGTTGCAGGAGGCGTTGAGCCTCGCGCCACCGCTCGATCGCATCCTGCTCGACAATATGACCCTGGCGGAGATGCAGGAGGCGGTAGGGATCGCAGCGGGCCGTGTCCCCCTTGAAGCATCCGGTAACGTCACAGTTGATCGCCTCGGTGAGATAGCGGCAACCGGCGTGGACTTCATCTCGATGGGAAGCCTGACCCACTCGGTGACGGCGCTCGACATCAGTATGAAGATCGGCCCCACGGCAGCGCCCGATGAGGCCGACCTGGTCTCCAGAATTCGCGAGATCAAGAGCGCGTTCGGCGAACGCCTTGTCATCCTGGGCCATCACTACCAACGCGATGAGATCATCTCCCTTGCGGACTTCCGTGGCGACTCGCTGCAGCTCTCACGCGAGGCTACCCAGACGGATGCCGAGTTCATCGTCTTCTGCGGTGTACACTTCATGGCCGAGGTCGCTGCGACCCTCGCCAAGCCCGGGCAGCACGTGCTCATTCCGGACGTGACAGCCGGCTGCTACCTCGCCGACACGGCGACGCCTGAAGGCGTCGATGCCGCCTGGGCAGCGCTCGACGCAGCCCTGGGTAACGCCGAAGAAGAGGTCACGCCCATCACCTACGTCAACTCCTCGGCGGCGCTCAAAGCCTTCTGCGGCAGGCACGGGGGCATTGTCTGTACCTCCGGAAATGCGGACCGTGTGATACGCTGGGCCTTGGAGCAGCGCCCGCGCATCTTCTTCTTCCCGGACCAACATCTCGGGCGCAACACCGCCCTGGGCATGGGGATCCCCAACAGCGAGATGCTTCTCTGGACACCCAGACGCCCGCCCGGCAAGGAAGCCATTCAGGGCAGCCGCGTCATCCTCTGGCCCGGCGCCTGTAACGTCCATCAGCGCTTCCGTCCCGAGCACATCCACGCAGTGCGCGAACGTCATCCGGGCATCCGCGTCGTCGCTCACCCGGAGTGCAAGGCCGAGGTCGTGGCCCTAGCCGATGAGAGCGGCTCGACAGCCCGCATCATCCACCTCGTCGAAACGGCGACACCCGGGACCCATTGGGCCATCGCCACAGAGAGCCGTCTGGTCTACCGTCTGCAGGACGAACATCCTGACCAGATCATCCAACCGCTCGCCGATGTACCCCCCTTCTGCAGGACGATGAGTCAGATCACGTTAAGCAACCTCGCGGCGACCGTGGAGGCCCTCGAAGCTGGGGAGCTGGTCAACGAGGTGACCGTCGAGCCCGAGACGGCACACTGGGGCCGCGTGGCGCTCGAACGGATGCTAAAGCTGCCCTCCCAGGCAACCGGCTGATCCGGTACGAGGTGGCGATGTCCATTGAGACCGACGTACTGATCATCGGATGTGGTATCGCGGGGGCAACGGCAGCGCTGAGGCTGGCCCAGGACAGCCAACGCCAGGTCACAGTGATCACACGGGACTATGACCCCGAGGAGACCAACACACGCTATGCGCAGGGCGGCATTGTCGCTACAGGCGAGGGCGACAGTCCTGACCTCCTGACCGAGGACATCCTGCGGGCCGGGGCGGGCTTGAGCCTTCCCGGCGCCGCACGGCTCCTGGCTTCGCAGGGCCCTCAACTGGTACAGGAGATGCTGGTCAAAGAGCTGGGCGTGCCCTTTGGTGTCGACGAGACGGGGCGCCTGGCCTTCACACGCGAGGGAGGGCACACGATCTCGCGCATCCTCCACGTGGGCGATGCCACCGGCCACGCGATCCAGCAGGCCCTGATCGCGCGACTGCTCTCACTCCCCAACGTGGATCTGCGTGTGGGCTTGACTGCGATCGACTTGATCACCTCATCCCATCACAGCAACAATCCCCTCGACGTCTACGCGCCGATCACGTGTCACGGGGCCTACGTGCTGGATCGAGCCGCCAATCGGGTGGAGCGTCTGCTGGCACGCGCGACGATCTTGGCCACCGGAGGCGTGGGCCGCATCTACAGGCACACGACCAATCCGGCCGGAGCACGTGGAGATGGGTTGGCCATGGCCTATCGGGCCGGAGCGCGCGTGATCAACGCCGAGTACATTCAGTTCCATCCCACCACTCTGGCTGTGCCCGGTTCGGACAACTTCCTCATCTCAGAGGCTGTGCGCGGCGAAGGGGCGCGGCTCTACACCATCGACGGTCGACACTTCATGGATGATGTCGCGCCGGATTGGGGCGACCTGGCCCCACGCGACGTCGTTGCGCGGGCCATCCACCATGAGATGCTCGAGCACGGCTACCCGCACGTCCTGCTCAACCTCGCGGAGGCTATGGATCGGTCCAAGATCGCCGACCGCTTTCCCACCATCTACGAGACCTGCAAACGCGTCGGGATCGATATCACGCAGGACCCCATCCCCGTCGTTCCGGCAGCACACTACTTCTGTGGCGGCGTTCATGTCGATCTCGTGGGGCGCACATCGCTCAAAGGCCTCTACGCCGGCGGTGAGGTGAGCTGCACCGGCGTCCACGGTGCTAATCGGCTTGCCAGCACCTCCTTGCTGGAAGGCCTGGTCTGGGGTTACCGCGCCGGTGAGGACATTGCAGCTCGTGACGATCTGGCGCTGGTCAATGAAGGGTGCATTCCCCCGTGGCGGGACGTGAGCGAGGGGGAGGGAGCGGACCCGGTGCTGGCCTACCGTGACTCACGCACGATCCAGAACATCATGTGGCTCTACGTGGGCCTGGCCCGCAACACCCACCGGCTGGCCCGGGCGCTCAAGGACCTCAACCACCTTTGGGAGATCATCGACGGATTCTACCGCTCCACGCGTCTTAACGACCAACTGATCGGTCTCCGTAATATGGCACAGACCGCATGGATCGTGACCCTCGCCGCCTGGCACAACCGGCAGTCACGGGGCGCCCACTACCGGGAGGATGCCGAGTCCGCACACTTCGTCAGCCGTGACGATGCCGACGGCCCCTTCCCCGCTGTGGTCTCGGAGATGTAGAAAGCTCGTCGCACGCTCAGGTAGCGCGCGATCGCCGGGGTCAAGCTCCCGTGATGGGCCAGAGCTAGCGGTGAGACGCCGGCGTCCAGACAAGCGCGCACCTCGGTCGCCGAGATATCAGGCGTAACGACCTCATCCAGCCGGATGATGCGCCTGCCGCCGCGGGCCAAGGCCCTGAGGAAGCGCCGATTGGGCGTGTAGCCCGGCCTTGGACAGACGGCGATATCCGCGACTTTGAGGATCGCGTCGGGCCGGTACCAGCGGCCCAGCTGGGGATCGGGCCCCGATACCATCTCGCTGCTGATGAGAAAGATGAGCCCTCGTCCCGGGCGGCAGCGCAGCTTGAGCAGCGACAACGTCTCGACGGTGTAGTTAGGTCGCCGGCGATGACGAGCAAGCTCCGCCTCGATGGCGCTGGCTCGCACGCGCGGCCGCGAGCAAGCCGCCGGCAGCCGCCGATCAAGCCGGCGTGCCACCTCACCGGCAGCCAGCGCGCACATCCTCAGACGGGTCGCAAACGTATCAGGTAACCCGCGTTTGTCGGCGCCGACAGGGTTGCGACGATAGACGGGCACCAAGAGCACCTCGGCAACCGGATACCCCCTCTCTACCAGGGACTGAGCCGATTGAGCCGCCATCTCCACGTGACCCACGTGAACCGGATCAGCCGACATGCCGTAGATGAGCTGATAGTCAGGTCCCATCATCCTCCACCCATCGGGTAGCCCGCGGGCTAGACCAAGGCGGCCCTGACGCGCTCAGCCATCGCACGCGCCCTTTCAGGTGCGTCGCCGATGTGCTCCCCGACGTCGAAGAGCGCCAGAATCTCGTCCTCGGTGAGATAGCGCCGCACCCGGCTATCCTGGGCAAGCATCGCCGGCAGCGGGTTCTCCGCTCCACCCTCCTGTACCGCACGCCAGGCAGCCATCGCGTGACCCCGGATGACCTCATGCATCGCCTGGCGGTCGGCGCCAAGGGTCGCCAACGCCATCAGCAGCCGCTCGGTCGCGGCGAAGTCGCCATAGAGCGCCAGATTGCGGGCGATCGCGCCATCGTAGATCCGCAGGTCGTCGACAATCCGTCGAGCCGTGGTCAGGATCTCATCGGTCGCCAGGAAGGCGGAGGGAAGCACCTCGCGCCGATTGCCGGAGTCGTCAAGCGTGCGCTCCAACAACGAGTGCGCCGCATTGTCCCACGCCACGCGAGGAAGGGTCGCCACGTAGCGCGCCAATGAGCCGATGTTCTCGGCGCGGACGGGATTGCGTTTGAAGGGCATGGCGGAGGAACCCACCTGCCGCTCGCCGAACGGCTCGCTCCACTCTCCAAAAGAGGGCGACTGCAACAGCCGCAGGTCAAAGGCGAACTTGTACAACGAGCCCGCCAAACCCGCAAGCGCATTGAGCACCAGCCAGTCCTGCTTACGCGGATAGACCTGGGTCGCTACCGGAAAGGCCGGGAGATCCAGGTCTGCCATCGCCAGCGATTCCATCTCCTCGGGCGACATCCCGACATCCGTTAGCAAGGCCGCATAGGAGGCCGAGGTTCCCACCGCGCCCTTCAGTCCCTTGCCTTTGAGGTTCCGGCGCACCCGCGACAGCTCCTCATAATCCATGAGCAGGTCCTGAGCATACTGCGCCAACCGGTAGCCGACCGTCGTGGGTTCAGCAGGTTGGAGATGGGTATAAGCCATGCAGACCTGATCGGCACGCGCCTCAACCAGATCCACGACCGATCCCAGCAGATCGCGCAGCTCCGAGAGCACCAAGTCCAACGACTCACGCATTCGCAGGACCTCCACGTTGTCGGAGATATCCATACTGGTCGCGCCCAGGTGCAGGATGCCGCCGCCGAGCGAACACTGCTCGGCATAGGTCCTCAGCTCCGCCATCAGATCGTGATGGATTTCGGCGTCGATCTGCGTCGCGCGCGCAATATCCACATCGTCCTCGTGGGCGCGCAGATCGGCCAGTTCCGCCTCGCTGACCAGACCGGCTGCGTGCTGAGCTGCCGCCAAAGCAACCCACACGCGGCGCAGCAGACGTCGCTTGCGCTTCTCGGACCAGATCGCACGCATGGCATCGCTTCCGTACCGCCACGTGAAGGGAGAGAGAAAGGTGTCGTGTGAGAACATCAGCTTGGACACGATGGACTCCTTGGCTGCTACATCACGATGATCTGATCGCGTTCGGGACCCACCGAGACAAAGCGGATCGGAACGCCCGCTAGCTCGCCCAATCGCCGAACATAGGCCTGGGCCTCTTGCGGTAGATCCTCCCACGTGCGCGCCTTGCTGGTGTCGGACAGCCAACCGGGCCACGTCTCGTAGACCGGTTCGACGAGCTCTTGCGTGCCGGTGTCAGGGACATAGTCGAGGATCTGACCATCCAGGCGATAGCCCACACAGATCTTCAGGGTCTCGAACGTATCGAGCACATCCACCTTCGTCACCGCGATGCCGGTGAATCCGTTCAGCCAGGCTGCATAGCCGATGGCCACACCATCGAACCACCCACACCGGCGCGGACGTCCGGTCGTCGCACCGTACTCCTCACCGGCCTCCCGCAGCTTCTCACCCACGGCGCCGGTGAGCTCGGTCGGAAAGGGACCACCGCCCACCGAGGTCGAGTAGGCCTTGACGATGCCCAACACATCATCGATCGCCCGCGGCGGGATCCCCGCGCCCACGCATGCTCCTCCCGCCGTGGGTGACGACGAGGTTGTGTAGGGATAGATGCCCCAGTCAAGATCGCGCATCACACCGAGTTGCCCTTCCAGCAACACCCGCTTGCCCGCTCTCACGGCGTCACGCACCACGGGCAGCCCGTCGATGATCCGATCTCCAAAGGCATCGCGCCAACGCCTACATACAGCCATCAACTCGTCGACGGTGACCTCGGCGAGGCCAAAGAAGGCGAGCTCACGGTTCTTAGGCGGGACCAGCATCTCCAGTCGCACACGCAATCGGTCGGGATCCATGAGATCTCCCACACGGATGCCCTGTCGCGCCGCCTTGTCGGCATAGACGGGGCCGATCCCGCGCTGCGTCGTCCCAACCTCCCAACCCGCTTTCCGGGAGGCCTCTTCAGCGCCATCCAGTTGACGATGAAAAGGCAGAATCACGTGGGCACGCCGATCCACAAAGAGATTCCGTACATCGACGCCGGCCTTGCGGAGGGCATCGAGCTCAACAGCCAGGGTGTCGAAGTTAACCACCGCTCCCGTTCCGATCAGGCATTGCGTCGCTGGGTTGAAGATCCCCGACGGTACAAGGTGCAGCGCGAATTTCCCATACTCATTGATGACCGTATGCCCTGCGTTATCGCCACCCTGGAACCGGATGACCAGATCCGCACGTTGCCCCAGGTAATCAATGATGCGGCCCTTTCCCTCGTCGCCCCACTGCGCCCCAACCACAGCCGTAACTGACATAGACCACCTCCCCCTCTTCAGCCGGCACGGTTGACCCTCTGCCGCGTCCGTCTTCTCCTCGACACAACACGCGGGGGCATCAGCAAGCCGCTGACGTGCTGCCTGCGATGCCCCACTTCGCTCCTATTATAGTCCATTCCGAACCACGCCCAAGCGCCTAGACCCTCAGAGAGGGTGCGGGCAACCTCTGAAACCCATGCAGCATACGTCTCCCCACCCGCCCCCAGAGTCCGCCCTCGGCTCCCATCTACCCCACCCAAAGACAGTCTCAAGCATCCCAATCACCACCACCGCCCACGATGCCCCACACAGATCCGGGCCCAACCGCTGTGCGAACGTGGCAGCCAGGCATACCGAGGGAGAGGTGGTTGAGCCAACGAAGGCGGGCGATCGGCTAACAAAGCGCCGGCACCACCTCTTATGGGGTGGTGCCGGCGAGATAGGGGTAGGTCCGAGGGCTAGTGCGCTCGACGAGGAAACGCTAACTAGGCTCTACCGAGAAAACGGCGCAGCCACGAGACATGTTGTCGATCCGGCTCAGGGCAGGCATCGGACGCCTCAGGCGCGTCGTGCGGTTGATCGCAGTTCGCCAGTGCGCGTTCCGCCGCAATCGCGACGTGCCGCACATCGTCATCCAACAGCTTGGTGAGCGCCTCTTGAACCTCTGGGGTGTCGCCATCCAACGAGCTCAGGGCATGGGCCAGCGCTGCGCGCAGGTACGCGTTGCTGTCATCCACAAAGGGCAACAGCTTGTCGATCACTTGGGCATCGCCGATCAGTCCCAAAGCCTCAACCGCAGCCGGTCGCACGAGGGGGCTTTCATCGTCCCCAACGATCTTCAGAAGCTTGGGCATCGAAGCCCTGTCCTTCAAGTAGCCCAACGTAATCGCCGCGGTGCGTCGCAGTCGCGGGTCAGGTTCGTCAAGGAAAGGACGGATCTCGGGCAGGGCCTTTTGATACCGCAACTGACCAAGACTCCTCAGTGCTGCCAGTTGTAACGCCTTGCTCTTCTCATCCTTAAGGGCCTCGACAAGCGCCGGAGCAGCTTGAGGATCACCGATCTTGCCCAGTGCCTTAGCCGTCAAGGAGCGCACGCCCACATAGCCCTTCATCACCTGAATCAGCGAGGGCACCGCCTCGCGGGCCTTCAGCTCGCCCAGTGCGACCACCAGGGTCTTCACCACGGGGAGGTCACGCTGCGTCGGATCGAGCAGGTAAGACTCAAGAACCTCCGACATCTGAGGCACAGCTTCGCGAGCCTCAAGCCGTCGCAGCGCGATGATGGTCGTCCGACGAATGCGTGGATCCGGGGTCTTGAGAAAGGGGGTCAACATGGTCGCCAAGTCGGGCAGACCGAGTTTGCCGATCGCGTTGATAGCAGCGCGGCGCACGTAGAAATTCTGGTCATCCAGTGCGCGGATGAGCGCGCCTTGGGCCTCTTTCGCCTGCATCTGACCCAGGGCAATTGCCGCTGCGCGGCGAACGAAGGAACAGGAATCACGGAGCGCATCCATCAGCGGGAAGATCGCCTGGGCATCCCCGATACGCCCCAACGCCTCGGCTACGGCACTGCGGACGTAGGTGTTGACATCCTCTTGCAGGCGCTCCACCAACGCCGGAACGGCCTCGTAAGTACCGAGCCGCCCCAGATCCTCAGCCGCCTGGGAACGTAGTCGCGGGTTAGGACTCTCCAGGTTCTCCAGGTACCAAACAATATCAGCGCTTCTCTCGGAAGTGTTGTTAGAGTTCACTTGGCTTATCCTTGTGCTTTTGTATAGGCCCGGTGCTTGACCGAGCAAGCTTAGTATATCACAAGGATAAACAAAAACAACGACTGGGAAACTCGCAGGGCGAAACTAGAGGCGCGTCAGTTCAGCGATGAGCACGTCAAGCGCGGTCTCGGCGGGGATCTCGCCACGCTTGATCGACAGATCAGCCTCCATCAGGATACGATAGGCCTCGCGTAGTTGCTCGAGGGTAAACCGCTCGGCCTGACCCATCACCTTACGCACGACGAAGGGATGCGTCTTCAACCTCGAGGCGATCTGTTGTTGTGTCTGGTGCCGTTCACTCATCCAGCGGATTTGCATCAAGAGCCGGAACTGCCGCACGATCATCCCAAAGATGCCCAGCGGGTGCTCACCCACGTCCAGCAGCCGGTGAAGGTCGGTGGCTGCGCGGCGCGGGTCGCGTTGGCCCAACGCATCCACCATCTGGAAGATCACATCCGCCGATTGCACATAGGGCACCATCACCTGAACATCCTCGGCGCGGATCGTCGCTCCTTCCTCGACGTAGAGGAGCAGCTTCCGGATCTCCTCGTCGAGGAGCAAGAGGTTGGTACCGATGTTCTGAGCCAAGATGGCGGCTGCGCGGGGTTCAATCTCACCACCATACGTCGCGACCCGCTCCCTGACCCATTGAGGCAAGTCACGGGCGTTGGGCTGCTCAAAGTGGTGGACCTGGGCCTCCACCTTACCTGCAGCCGAGAGAACCGGATGTCGCTTAGGGAGCGTCTTGTCCTCGTCGAAGATAAGGTAGGTCGTGGGCGGGACGGTCGTGAGCATGTCCGCGATTTCCTTAGCTACCTCGCTGCGGGCCTTGGCCAGCACATCGCGGACGATGACCACACGCACCTCGCCCAGGAAGGGCATGATACTACAGGCGCCAAGAAGCTGCCCGGGCGACACAGCTCCCTCCAAAACCTCCGTGTTCATATCACGCAGGTCGGGCATAAGTCCGGATTGCTCCACGATGGCGTTGAGCGCTTCACGCCGTTGGAGCGCGTTCTCGCCGTGGAGGATAATCAGCATCGCTCAGGCCTGAGATCGGCGCTGCTGACGTGTGTGTACCCGGGTCCGGAGCATGCCTCGGCGGTAGTCTGTGAAGAAAGAGGAAATGGTGACACCCTCCATCCCGGCATTCGTCGTCATATGCTCCTGAAACCAGCGACCCAACGGCTTGGATGCGAGCACCGCAACGACGTTAAGCAGGACCGCTTGGGGAAAGCGTTCGACGACGTCAATCCACCGCGATCTACGCAGACCTCCCAGCGCCAGAACAGTCGCCACGGTCGTCAGCAGGGCGGTCATCACCAGGTTGGTGCCGCAGTGCTCATGGATCGCCAGATCGACCTCCCCTGACTTGAGAGCCACCATGGCCTGTCGCACCACCGGGATGACCTCGTCGGCCGTCAGCGTTGAGTAGAGCGTGAAGCCGGTGGGCCCTGAGAATCCCATGACCTGCGCCATCGGGTAACGACGACCGAGGAGATTGATCGTCGCATGTTCCAGAGCGTGATTGCGCTGTACACGACGGATCAGATGAATCAGTGCCCATGGTGGCGCGGAACCCATCTCGCTGATCCTTAGGCGTCGAGCCGCATCTTGCGTAGACATAGTCAGTTCGCTCCCTCAAGGTCCATTATGCTCTCGACGACGGGATAGGCAATCACCACAAGACGGTTCGCCAGACTGCCATAGGGATGGCAGGTCACCAGGGTAATCCGCTCATCAGGCGTCCCCTGGATATAGCGCGCATTCTCCTGACGCACCGACAGCGGCTGCCCGGCCTCGCGCAGGATGTATTTCTCTCCCACGTCGTAGACATACACCTCACCGTCCTCCCCCGTCAGGAGCAGCTGTTCCCCAACCTCGACCTTGTAGAGATTCCGAAACACCTCGCCTTTGGCTGTGTTGTGCCCATTGAGCACGGTGTTCCCCGGAAAGCCGAGTGGGGCGGTGCCCTCATGCCAACCGGCAGCCCGCCAGTCGGGCACGTCCCAGATGGCCTGGTCTTGACCGCTGATCCTCTCGATCTTCCAGCCGATCGGGACGACCGGGGCCACCAGGTCAATCGCAGGCACGGTGAGGGTCACCGGGGCCGTCCCCGGCCACACCTCAGTCGGTGTCGCCGTCGGCATCGCCGTCGGCTCAACCGGTGTGCTCGGCACATCCTGTTGGGCCGGAGTCGGTTCAGGCGTCGCCGTAGCCGTCGGCTCAGGATTCGCCACGACCGGCGGCGGCGCCGGATCGAAGGGTGGCGCGGTGGGGATACGCTGAGTATAGAGGAGCGTCTCGGCATAGGTCAGCAGTCGAGGTAGAAATAGGGCCCCTCCTGCCAGCATCAGCACAATGCCTGCCCACAGCAGAAGCGTCGCCCGTGACCCCTTGTGTGTGCTCATCTTGGTCCGCTAGTCCTCAGTCCCCTCCTGGTAGACCTCGGGTTTGAGGACTCCAATGTAGGGTACGTTGCGGTATTGCTCAGCATAGTCCAATCCATAGCCCATCACAAATGCGTTGGGTATCTCGAATCCGACGAAATCCACCGGGACCTCGATCTCCCGACGACTCGGCTTGTTCAGCAGCGTCGCCACGCGAACACTGGCCGGGTTGCGCGCCGCGAAGTTCCGCAGGATGTAGTCCAGCGTGTGACCCGTGTCGACGATGTCCTCGACGATCACGACGTGACGTCCATCCACGCTAGAGGCCAGATCCAACAGGATGCGGACCACGCCGCTGCTCGTCGTCCCCGCGCCGTAGCTGGAGATCTCCATAAAGTCGACTTCGTGGCGAAACTGTAGGTGCCGGGTCAGATCTGCAAGGAACATGAAGGCGCCTTTGAGGATACAAACCAGGATCGGCAGGTCCTCATCACTGTAGATGGCGTTCATCTCATCAGCGAGCGCGACGATGCGCTCGTGGATCTCCTGCTCGGAGACCAGCACGCGCTCAATATCGTCAAACATCGAGGGCATCATCTGGGGATCCACGTCCCGCCTCACCTCTGATAGACGCGCGGCTTGAGCGCGCCGATGTAGGGCAGCGTGCGGAACCTGTCCGCAAAGTCAAGGCCATAGCCGACAACCCACACATCGGGAATGGAGAAGCCCAGATAGTGAACCGGCACGTCGACCTCGCGCCGATCAGGTTTCGTGAGCAGCGCTGCAGTGCGGAGCGACGCCGGCTCTCGAGCCTCGAAGAGCCTGTACAGGTAGCGCAGCGTGTAACCGGTATCCAGGATGTCCTCCACGATCAAGACGTGGCGACCTGCCACGTCGGCCCGAGTATCCATGATCAGACGTACAGCACCGGTGGTCTCGGCTTTGTCGGCATAGCTGGATAGCGCGATGAAGTCCACGCGATGCGGGACCGTCAGCCGGCGCGCCAGATCGGCCATAAACATGAAGGACCCCTTCAACACACCGACCAGCAGAAAGTCCTCGTTGTGAATGCCCTCGTAGTCAGCGCTGATCTCGTCGGCCATCTCCTGAACGCGCGCCTGGATCGTCGCCTCGTCCAGCAACACATAATCTATGGAATCAGGAATCGCTACTGCCACCGCAGCTCCTTTCAACCCGATCGACCCGGTCGCTCGCCGCACGATGGGGGACGTCGTGGTGCAGGCGGCAGCGCGCCTCGTAGACCTCGCTCGCGGCAACCAGCACGATGGGATCCTCATAGCACGCGGGCTTGCCGTCGATCAGCCGTTGCGTCCGACTTGCCGGCTGCCCGCAGACGACGCAGATCGCCTGGAGCTTAGCAACTCGCTCGGCGATCGCCAACAGTTGCGGGATGGGTCCGAAGGGTACGCCGCGGAAGTCCATATCCAGGCCGGCGCAGATCACGCGCTTGCCGTCCTCGGCCAACTCATTGCACAGCCCGATCACGTCCTCATCAAAGAACTGCACTTCATCGATCGCCACCACGTCAGTGGCCGGATCGATACACGCGCGGATCTCGTCGCACCCCGCAACAGGGAAGGCTGTCACCTGCAACCCATTGTGTGAGGCAATGGCCTTGTGGGCATAGCGGGTATCCACAGCGGGCTTGAAGACCTGCACCCGCTGCCGCGCAATCTCCGCGCGTCGCAGGCGACGGATCAGCTCCTCCGTCTTACCACTGAACATGCTGCCGCAGATCACCTCGATCCAACCGGAGCTCGATCCTGTCAGCATATCACGCTCCCGAAGCATAAAATGAAACAAGGCAGGGGAATGTCCCCTGCCTCGCTCATTTGCAGCTACGCGGCTTCCGCCGCGTCGACTTCTTCCGGTGCCTCGCCGAGGTCCTCTGCCGGCTCATCGCCCGGCAGGACGAACCCACGCGCACGAAGTCCGCGCTTCGTATCGGCTAGAGCCTTAAGGCCCACGCCCTTGATCTCGGTGAGACCGTCGTCTCCCTTTTCCTCAAGGATGGCAAGCAGGTCACCGACCTTGGTGATGCCCGCCTCAGCGAGGAGATTCTCGAGCCGGGTCCCCAGCTCAAGTGACTCAATCAACAGCTCGGGGGACGTCCGCGATGCCTTGCGGCGCTCCTCCTCCTGCATCGCTTCCTCACGTGCGCGCAAGCGCCGCATGAAGCGGTCCACCTGACCCTCGGTGTCGACGATGCGCTGTTCACCCGTGAAGAAGGGGTGACACACCGAACAGATATCCGTGCGGATCTCTGCCACGGTCGCCCCGACCGTCCAAGTGTTGCCGCATGCACAAATGACCTGCGCCTCAGGGTACCACGTAGGATGGAGCTCCTCTTTCATGCCGTCACCTCCGTCTCCGGGATGACGTTCACGCGCTTGCGACCATGGAAGACGTCGTAATTGACGACCCCATCGACCAGGGAATAGAGCGTATAGTCCTTCCCCAGACCGACATTCACGCCCGCCTTGAGGTGCTCGCCAACCTGACGCACAAGGATATTGCCAGCGCATACGCGCTCACCGCCGTATTTCTTGACACCACGCCGCTTGGCGTTGCTGTCGCGACCGTTCGTACCGGTTGCCTTCTTGCGTGCCATCGCTATGCTCCTTTTACAATCTCGTCAATGCGCAAGCGCATGTAGGTCTGACGATGGCCCATGCGGCGTCGGTAACGCTCCTTCGGCTTATACTTGAAGATGTGGATCTTCGGACCGCGAAACTCCTCAAGGACAGTCACCCGAACCTTGGCACCATCCACCACAGGCGTCCCGACCGCAACCCCATCTTCATCAGCCAGCAGATAGACCTCGTCCAGCTCGACCTGCGCGCCCACCTCGTAAGGGAGACGTTCCACGACGAGTTCGTCCCCAACGGATGCTTTGTACTGATGTGCTCCGGACTTAATAACTGCGTACACGTCTTTCCTCCCCATTACACAATAGGAGCCGAGCCCTCGCAGGGTCGGCTGCCCAGACATTATATACGGGACCCTGGGAATGTCAACCAAAGGCACGCCCCAACCCGGGTCCGGCATGGTCAGTCTGCCAGACCGTCCAGGATCTTCTCAAGTCGGCGACGAATGCCGTCCCAATGCGTCCCCTGCCAGTAGATTTTACCACATTCGGCGCAGCGGTGGAACGACTCCTGAGTCTTGGCCACGTAGGGCGGCACCAGGGGCTTTGCAGCCTCCCGCGGAAGCGGATCGAGCACGCCGTTGCAGACCATACATCGCGAGCACTTCTCATCCGGCACGCCGACGGCCGCGACGACCTCCCCGAGCTGCTCAGGCCATGACTGCGACGCGATGAGGACCACCTGAAGCCCACGGCGCCGCGCAAGCTCGCGATCTCGCGTCAGGAGGATACGCCCTTCGGCGCGAGCGCGGTGAGCGATCGTGGCATCGTCGCCTTGAAGGTACAGTGTATCATATCCCAGGATGCGCAGCCACCGAGCCAGTTTGCCTAACATCGCATCTGCTAACAGCCTGGGTGCCGCGTCCTCGACCATGCCTGTTCCCCCTCAGGACCCAAGTCTATCACGGACCCGACAGGGGACGAGTGCCGTTGTCTTTCGGGCGGGCCGGTGTATAAAGAAGCACTGCCCCCTTGCAGTAGAAACTATGTTCTGGTAACATAGAAAGCGAGAGAGGACATTCATGCCGAAACGCGATACCCGGTGGGTCTGCCAACAATGTAACTGGAGCTTTGCCCGTCACATGGGCAAGTGCCCCAATTGCGGCGCGTGGGACAGCCTCGTCGAGACCCTGCTGGATCCGGAACCCGCGACCGCAGGCGCGGTGGCCTCCCTCTATACCTCTCAGAGCCCCCAGCCTTTGAGCCGGGTCGACCTCGGCACGATCCCCCGCATCCCCGTCGCGATGGAGGAGTTCTCACGCACCCTGGGCGGCGGTCTGGTGCCCGGTTCGATCGTCCTCATCGGGGGCGAACCCGGGATCGGCAAGTCAACACTCCTGCTGCAGGTCGCCGCGGCTCTGGGCGCTGCCGACTGCCCGGTACTCTATGTCTCAGGGGAGGAATCGCCCCAGCAGATACGCATGCGCGCGGATCGCCTGGGCATCCAGGGCGATCCGCTGCACCTGCTGTCCGAGACCGAGGTCGGTGCCATCCTGTCACAGGCAGAGGCGATGCATCCCAATCTGCGCTCCTTGGTCATCGACTCGATCCAGACGATGCACACGGAGGATCTCTCGTCGGCGTCGGGCAACGTGAGCCAGATCCGTGAGTGCGCCAACCGCTTCCAGCGCTGGGCCAAGACCCGCGGCATTCCCGTCTTCCTGGTCGGTCACGTCACCAAAGAGGGGGCCATCGCCGGACCCAAGGTCCTTGAGCACATCGTCGACACGGTTCTCTACCTGGAGGGCGACCCCTTCCATGCCTATCGTCTCCTCCGCAGCGTCAAGAACCGCTTCGGCGCCACCTCTGAGGTCGGCGTCTTCGAGATGCAGGCCCGCGGCATGGTCGAGGTCGCCAATCCCTCGGAGGCCTTCCTCGCCGAGCGCATGGTCAACGTCCCCGGCTCCACCGTCGCCGTCACCATCGAAGGGACCCGCCCGCTGCTGGTGGAGGTGCAGGCACTGGCGAGTCCCACCAGCTTCGGCAATCCACGGCGCACCGCGAACGGCGTGGACTTCAACCGCCTCCTCCTGATCATCGCCGTGCTCTCCCGCCGCGCGGGGCTCAACCTCGGCGAACAGGACATCTTTGCCAACGTCGTCGGTGGTCTGCAGATCGAGGAGCCGGCGGTGGACCTGGCGGTCGCCCTGGCGCTCGTGTCGAGTGTCCGCGATGTCCCCGTGCCGGCGGATGTGGCGATGGTAGGCGAGGTGGGGCTCTCGGGTGAGGTGCGCTCGGTGGGGCAACTCGAGGGACGGCTGAATGAGGCGGCGCGGCTGGGTTTCAGCAAGGCCATCGTACCCCGGAGGCTGGGACGCGGCGAGTTCACGCCGCCGAAGGGCCTTCAGACCGTCCAGGTGCGCTCGGTCCGTGAGGCGATTGATGCCGTGCTTGGAGTACGCACGACAGCATGACCAAACGCAGTTCATCGAGCAGCCGCCGACGTCCATCCCGCAGCCGGAGCCGCAAGCAGCCACCGCTGTGGCAGCGACTGAACAAAGATCAGAAGCTCGACATCCTGGGCTGGAGC
This sequence comes from Anaerolineae bacterium, assembly GCA_040774145.1. Lineage (GTDB taxonomy): Bacteria > Chloroflexota > Anaerolineae > B4-G1 > SLSP01 > PWVB01. The sequence goes on along the minus strand of JAXGUU010000028.1, from coordinate 3,125 downwards.
CTTGCCATCCTCGCGGTGTTGACGATCCTGAGCATGGTCTCAGCGGAGCAAGGTGTGCTGACGCAGTGGTGGATCACGCTCCTGCGCCAGGTCTTTGGGTGGGGACGCTTCATCGTGCCCGTCTTCCTCGGCGCCTTCGGTCTCTGGCTGGTGCTGCGGCGTTTTGGGGACCGTCTGCCGACGCCGGGACCCGGGCAGCTGATCGGGGTGGTCTTGGGGTTCTTCGTGGTGCTTACGACCCTGCACGTCGGCGCGACCTACGTCTGGCCCGAGGTCGATAGCCAGAGCCTGGGTCGCGTGGGTTGGGGCGGCGGTCTGCTCGGTGCGGCCTTGCAACAGGCCGGTCGGCAAGCCCTGGGACCCGCCGGGTTCGGCTTCGCGCTGATCATCGGCTGGATCGCGGTCATCACCCTGATGGCCCGCATCTCGCCGGCCGAAGTGCTGCGTGTGATCGCCGAACGCAGCGCAGCAGTTCGCCAGGGGCGCCAGGCCAACGCGGAAGGGCGCCCCGCGGTCTTGGGAACACCCCCTGCGGGGCAAGAGCGTTCCCGCCGGGCCCCGCGTGCCGAGGATGCACGCCCCACAGATGCCACCGATCGACGCGACGAGGAGCGTTCCACCCCGCCGATCAATGGCGCCGCACGCCCCTCGAGCAGCCGAAGCGCGACAACACGATCATCGACGGACGCTGAGGCACAGGATGACCTCGCCATCGCGCCGCTCGAGGTAGGCACGCAGAGCTGGCGGCTGCCGGTGATCACCCAGATACTGCAAGAGGGCGACGAGCAGGGCTACAGTGAAGCCCTGATCCGCAAGCAGGTGCAGATCATCGAGGAGACCCTGGTGAGCCTCGGAGCGCCCGTGCGCGTCCACGAGATCAACCAGGGGCCGGTGGTGACTCAGTTCGGCGTTGAGCCCCTCTTCATCCCCGGTCGCGGCGGCAAGTCAACCAAGGTCAAGGTCAGCCGCATCACCAACCTGGCCGATGACCTCGCCCTTGCGCTTTCGGCGCGCAGCATACGCATCCAGGCTCCCATCCCCGGCAAGGGGCTGGTGGGTATCGAGGTGCCCAACGACGAGGCAGCGGTGGTCGCGCTGCGCGACGTGATGGAATCGGAGAGTTACGCCGCCCTCAAGGGACGGCTGCGCTTGGGACTGGGTCAGGATGTCTCCGGACAGGCGGTCGCAGCGGACCTGCGCGCCATGCCCCACCTGCTCATCGCCGGAGCCACAGGAGCCGGTAAGTCAGTCTGCGTCAACGCCGTCATCACCGCGCTGCTGATGCAGAACGCCCCCGACACGTTGCGGATGATCATGGTCGATCCCAAGCGCGTCGAACTGACGCAGTATAACGGCATTCCGCATCTGCTGGCCCCGGTGATCACCGATGTGGAACGGGTGGTGCCCACGCTGCGCTGGGTGACCCGCGAGATGGATAGCCGCTATCGACGCTTCGCGAGTGTCGGTGCACGCAACATCGATGACTACAATACCCGTGTCGTCCGTAGCGGTGATGAGGTCCCGATTCCCTATATCACCGTCCTGATTGACGAGCTCGCCGACGTGATGATGCAGGCGCCTGACGAGGCGGAGCGCGTGATCTGTCGCCTGGCGCAGATGGCCCGTGCTACCGGCATCCACCTCATCATCGCCACCCAACGCCCGAGTGTGGACGTCGTCACCGGCCTGATCAAGGCCAACTTCCCGGCCCGTATCGCCTTTGCTGTGGCGTCATCGGTCGACTCGCGGGTGATCCTCGACACACCGGGGGCCGAGCGGCTGCTCGGCCGCGGTGATATGCTCTTTATGCCACCCGACGTCAGCCAGCCCCTCCGACTGCAAGGCGCCCACGTGAGCGACGGGGAGATCACAGCCCTGATCCGCTTCTGGCGAAACGCTGTGGAGCCATCAGGCGAAGCCGCTACGCTGACGACCTCCACCATGCCCCCCGCCGAGTCCCTCGCCGCGGCGGCGACGCAGCCGCCGCTGTTCCCCACCTTCGAGGAGCCCCAAGCCTCAGGTGTCACCTTTGAGGACGATTTGGTCCCGGCCTGCGTGGAGGTTTTCCTTGCCGAGGGACGTGCTTCCGTGTCGCTCCTGCAACGACGGCTGCGCATCGGCTATACACGCGCCTCGCGCCTGCTGGAGCTGCTCGAGGATCTCGGCATCGTCACCGACGAGATGAAGGGGCAGTCGCGCAAGATCAATCGCGCTGTGGCGGAGGAGCTCCTCCGTTCCGTCCACGCAGAAGGATGAGACCGGTGACGGGTCCGCCCCCCTCCTTGCGCGCGTGGCTCTTCGATCTGGACGGTACGCTGATGGACACCGACGATGAGGCCGTGGCGCGTCTGGCGCGGCGTCTGGCGCTGTTAGGACCGGCACGGGCACGACGGCTGGCGCGGCGCATGGTGATGTCCGCCGAAAGCCCGCTCAATCTGGCGCTGACCGTGGCCGATGTGGTGGGGCTGGATCCGTGGGTCTTCGCGCTGCGACGGCGGTTGAGCCGCCAGGTCACGCCCACCTTCCGCCTGATCCCGAGGGTGCAGCCGCTCCTGGAGTATCTGGCAACGCAGCACCTGCTGGGGATCGTGAGTACGCGCAGTCGCGAGGATGCGGAGGCGTTCGTGGTACAACACGGGCTGGAGAAGCTGTTCACCGTGATCGTGACTCAGGAGTCGACACGACGACTCAAGCCACACCGCGAGCCGATCGAGTTCGCAGCACGGGCACTGGGGGTGTCCCCCACCGAGTGTGCGATGGTGGGCGATACCACGGTCGACGTTCGCGCGGCGCGAAGCGCGGGCGCGTGGGCCGTCGCTGTGCTCTGCGGCTTCGGCGAGCACCGCGAACTCGTGCGCGCCGGAGCGCACCTGATCCTGCCCTCGACGGGCGATCTGCTGGGATGGCTAGGAGGGTGAACCTTGAGCAGGAACCGACGCTGCGGTCTGCCACAAGGAATACGGCGCTTCCTGACGCTCGCCCTCACGCTTGTCCTTAGCGCCGGATGCAGCGCTGCATCCCCACCGACCACGACGCCCTCCCAGACACCCTCTCCCACCCCGACCATGGCCCCCAGCGATCGTGAGGACGAGCGGCTCACCATGGTGCGCGATACCAACGAGGCC